>CAXNFZ010000099.1:0-9625 GCA_964201495.1 Chloroflexota bacterium
AAGGGGGCGGGCGATGGCGTGTTTCGCGGATGCCAATTGGGCTTTGTGCACTCCCAGGAAGAGTGATAGTGGATAGTGTGCACTATCTACTATCACTATCTACTACCTGCTATTCACCCACCGCGACCATCGCCCCATCCGCGGTGCCGGCGAAGACGGCGTCGCCGGCGGCGGTGAGCGCCAGTGCGTCGCCGGCGGCGTGGACGCGTTTCCAGGTGCGGCCGGTGTAGGCGAAAATGCCGTCTGAAGTGGCGGCGTGGGCGCCGCGCGGCGACGAGACGAGCGCGTTGATTTCTGCCGCGGGCATGCGGCTTTCACGCGCGAAGACTGCGTAGGGCGCAGCGGACGACCACAGGCCGCTGCCCTCGGTCCCGACGAGCAGTTTGCCTTTCGCGCCGAACGCCAGTGCCGTGTACGGAGCGGCCTCGGCCGGCAGCGCGAGTTCGCGCCAGGCGCGTCCGCTGTTGGTGCTTTGGAACACGGCGTGATCGGTGGCGGCGAACACCGTGGCGTCGTTGGCAAAATCGGGCGACATCAGCAGCGCGTTTACGTGCAGGTCGATCAGGCCGAAGTTCCAGGCGTGAAAGCTGGCGCCGCCGTCCGTCGAGCGGAGCACGCCGTCCTGCGCGGTCGCAGCCAGGACGATGCGATCCACAGCAAAATTGGGCGAGATGGCCAGTGCGAGCACCTGCGCCTTCACGGGCAGCGTCGCCAGGCCGAAGGTGCGGGCGTCGTCACGTGACACTGCGATGTCGCCGTTGGCGCCGATGAGCACGGTGCGCGCAGACACGACGACGGCGGTCAGCGTGACCGGCGCGAATTGCTTCGCGATTTGTTTCCAGTTACCGCTGGTGGTCGACCATGTCCACAGCCCGGCGTCGGTGGCGGCGTAGCACGACTGCGCGTCGTCGGCGGCGGCGAGGGCAAAGATGTTGCTTGGAGTCATGAATGAATTCTGGTGGAGCGTGAACGGGATCGCACGAAGCGGCAAAGTTGCGAAACGAAATATCGGCGTCCTGGCAACTTCGTGCGATCGATCGTGCCGCCGATTTTCCGGCGATTTGTTTTCGGCGAGTCTATGGGTTGGCGCTGGTGGGCGGTTGTTTGCGCAGGACCAGTGCGTCTGTGGTGACAGACATAGCGGTGACGCTGGCAGCGAGCTGCAGGACGCTGATGAGCACGTCGACAGAATCGACGACGGAGGCGTCGATCATGTTGCGCAGTTCGCCGGTGCGCGCGTCGAACACGGTCGCGGCCGGCGCCTTGCGCAGCGCGGCGTGGATCGGTGACGGATCCTGGCCTGCATTTTCTGCGATGGTGAGCAGCGGGGCGGCGAGCGCGCGTGTGACGAGCAGGAAGCCCTGACGAGCATCGAAGCCCATGTCGGCAGGCGGCTGCAGCGCGGCGCCGATGCGCGCGAGTTCTGCGCCGCCGCCGGCGACGACGCCGCAGGCGAGCGCGGTCTGCAGCGTGCGAGCGAGGCGATTGGCTTCGTCGCGGCGCTGTTCGCTGGCCTGATGCGTGAGCGCGCCGACGCGCAGGATGCCGAGGCCGCCGTTGAGCCGGCCGAGGCGCAGGCGCAGCGATTTGAGTTCTTCGGTCTGAGTACCCGATGTGGCGGCGAGTTTGGCGCGCAGCTGCGCGATGGCCGCGCGCATCGACTGAGCATCACGCGCGCCGGCGATCACGCCGAAGCGTTTGTCGTCGGCCCAGATGCGCCGTGCGCTGCCGAGGTGTTCGGCTGAAATTTGTGCGAAGGCGGCGTCGGCCAGGTTGGGATCTTCGCCGTAAACGAGCGACGCGCCGGTGAGCACGCACAGGTCCTGGAAGGCGAGCATGAGTTCGGGGCCGGCCCTGGTGATGCGCAGCGGCATGATGTGCATCATGCCGCGGTGGTGCATCTGTGTGAGGATCTGCTTGCCCTCTTCGCCGAGTCCGTCGATGACCAGGGCGACGGTGCTGTGGCCGGCGGCGTGAATGCGCGCGAGGCCCTGAATAATCGCCTGCGGATTATTGAGTGTGCCGTGCACGACGACCACGGCGGCGTCTTCGGCGCGGTCGAGCTGTTTGCCGGGGATGGCGTTGAATCCGGGAGTGATCCACCCGCCGTCGAACATCGAGCCTTCGACGAATTCGCGCAGCACGCCGGCTGCCTCGTTGGCGATTACCTGCACGCCGGCTTCAACGCCGATGACTTCGATGACCTCGACGAGCGCATTGCGCAGTTCGACGTCCTGACAGAGCGACGCAGCGACCGCGCGCAGCAGTTCTCGTCCGCGCGCGCCGCCGGGGATGGGCGTCGCACGCGTGCGCAGTTCGTGAATGGCGGCTGCGGTGCCGGCTTCGATTCCCTGGCGCAGCAGGGTCGGATGCGCACCGGCGACGCGCGCGCGGTGTGCCTCGCGGGCCATGGCAGCGGCCAGCACGGCCAGCGTGGCGGATCCGTCGCCGCAGGCTTCGCGCTGGCGCCAGAGCGCCTGGCGAAGCAGCATGGCGCCAGCGTCGTCACGCGGGTCGGGCAGCTGAAGCATGCGGCGCGCGAGCGTGCCGGCATCATCGATGATTTCGGGAGTGTGATCGCGCGACATTCGTTCGACGGCGACCATGCGCGGCGTGGGGCCGAGCGTGCCGCGAACGGCCTGGGCGAGCAGCGAAATGCCCGCAGCGGAATCATGATCGAACACGACGCCGGGTCTTGCCGGCAGGGCGGTCTTGCGCTGAGGCTGCATAGAGTCGTTAATACTACACGGTTCGCAGCGCGCGAAGCGCCGGCAGCATGAAGCTGGTGAACTGGCGCACCTCGTCCGTGGAGTAGACCGGTTCGTCCGCACTGCTGCGATATTTTTCGAGTGCGCGCGCGGTGATCGACGACTGTCGCCATGGAATTTCGAGCAGCGCCCACAGGCCGCCCTCGTCTTTCGAGAGCAGCCTGCCGGTGTGGCCGTAGGCCAGCGTGCGGCAGGCGTTGAGCACCACTGCAGCGGGCGTGCGCGAATTGGCGAAGCCCGGGACGCCGAACGCATCGCTGAGCACATCGGTGAGGATCGAATTCAGCACATGCGCGCGCGGAACGGAAGGGAGCAGCGCTTCGGCGGGCGGGCCGAAGAGGGCGATCCCGCGCGCGCGTGCTATGGCCATGTGCGCCGCCAGGTCCGGGTCATGACCGGGGGCGCATCTGTCGCCGGCTGCGATGACGGAGCGCCAGCTCTCGCCGTAATGAAATTCGAACGGGGCCGGGTGCGTCCAGTTGCGCAGATCGCGTTCGCAGCAGATGCTGATTTCGATCGGCTGGGGCGCGGCTGACACGCGCAGCAGCAGTGCGTTGAGCGCACTGCGAATGGCCTCGTCGAGCGGCACGGCGCACACCGCCAGCACATCGATGTCCGAACGCAGCGGGTTGAACGAACCCTGCGCCAGTGAACCGTGCAGAACCACAGACTGCAGCGCGTCTCCAAGAATCGTCTGCATGCCTTGCAGCAGATCGTCGACCTGGGCGTGGATGTCGTTCGTTGCGTCGGGCCAGCCGTATTGCATGGAACGGATTGTAGGGGGAAGAGAGGTGGAGAGGAAGAGAGGTGGAGAGGGAAGGGGGAAGAGGGGAGAGGGGAGAGGGAAGAGAGGTGGAGAGGGAAGAGGGGAGAGGGGAGAGGGAAGAGGGGTGGAGAGGGAAGAGAGGTGGAGAGGGAAGAGGGGCGCATCCGCAATTTGGGGCAAACTTCGACAGCAGATTTTTCTTACGCGAAGAACGCGAAGCCGCGAAGAACGCGAAGCTGTGAAGAACGTGAAGAACGAGAAGGAATATTCTATTTGTCGGATTAAAGCCAATTCCACAGAAAGCCCGCGTCTCTGCTTCTCCGCGCCTCCGCGCGAAATTCTGCGTGCTCCGCACTCTCCGCGATCTCTGTTGAAATTCGCCCTTAACTGCGGATGCACCGGGAAGAGGGGAAGAAAGGAGCAGAGACGGCATACACTACGCGCATCCATGAGCACAAATTTTCGATCCCCTGAGTTTCGGGCGGCTGAGCGCGCGATGCTGGGCGACATCTGGACATCGACGTCGCTGTGGCCGACGATGTGCGCGTTGTGCGACGACTTCGGCGGCCGGTTTGCTGGCAGTGCACAGGAGCGAGCGGCGGCGGCATGGCTGGTGCGTGCGCTGAAGAGCTACGGCCTGAGCGACGTGCATACCGAGGCGTTCCCGCTGCACGCGTGGCAGCGCGGGCCTGCGCAGCTGAGCATCGGCGGGCACGTGCTCGATTGCATCGGTTTGCCGGGCACGCCGGCGGGGAAGATCGAAGCGCCGCTGATGTTCATCGGCGACGGTGAGCCGGCGGATTTCGCGCGCGTGGGCGAACGGGCGAAGGGCGCGCTGGCGCTGGTGCTCGGCGCCGGATCGCATCGGCTCGAGAAATATTTTCGCGCGGTGGCGGCGGGCTGCGTCGGCTTCGTGTTCGCCGGCAGCCATCCCGGTGCGCTGCCGCCGACGGGCAGCATCGAATTCGGCGGCGGCGTGGCGCCGATTCCGGGCGTGGGCGTGTCGTATGAAACGGCGCAGCGACTGCGGCGCATGTGCGACGGGTCCGAGCCGGCGCTGCGCGCGATGCTGCAGGTGCGCGCGAAATCGGCGCTCGGGAAAGGTCTGAATGTGATCGGCGATATTCTGGCGGCGGGCGCGCAGCGCAGCGACGGCATGCTGATGCTGTGCGCACACTACGACGGTCACGACATCGCGCAGGGTGCGGTCGACAACGCCAGCGGTGTGGCTGCGGTGCTCGAGGCGGCGCGTGCGTTGATGCAGGTGCGCGAGCATTTGAATCTGGACATTCGCGTGGCGTTGTGGTCTGGCGAGGAGATCGGCATGCTCGGGTCGGCGGCGTACGCCGAGGCGCATCGCGACGAGCTGGCGCAGGTTCGGTTCGTGTTCAACGCCGACATCGTCGGCAACCCCGGCGCGATCTGGCTGGGAATGAACGGGCACGACACCGAGCGCACGGCAGCAGTTTTTCGCGCGCTGTCGGACGCGCGCGTGCACGATTTGCGCGTCACCGGCAACGAGATGATCGTGCCGTATTCCGATCATTTTTCGTTCTATCTGCACGGCGTGCCGGCGCTGATGATGGCCGTGGGCGACGCGCCGCTTCTGCACGCCGGGCCGCACACGTGGGGGGACACGCTCGACAAGGTCGATGCGCGCGGGCTGCGCAACAGCGCGGCGTTCGCTGCGCGCGCGGCGCTGCATCTGGCGCACGACCCGAGCGCGCTGCCGAAGCGCCACGCCACGGCGGGTGAAGTGCGAAAAGTGCTCGAGAAGGCCGGCTACGTCGAGCTGCTGAAGATGCAGGGACGCTGGATTTTTTGACGGGCGTCGACCTCACCCCCTGGCCCCCTCTCCATGCCCGATCCTGCTTTCAATTCGCGCAGAGTTTCAGCGTGCCGCAACGCAGGATCGTCATGGCGAGGGGGAAGAAGCGTAGAGAGGGACGCTGCTCATTCGGCGATCAGCGGTCTCTTCATGTCCGATCCTGCTTTCAATTCGCGCAGAGTTTCAGCGTTCCGCAACGCAGGATCGTCATGGCGAGGGGGGAAGAAGCGTAGAGAAGGACGCCGCTCATTCGGCGATCAGCGGTCGACAGCAGCGACGGTGGCCTGCAGCGCCTGCAGGGTGACGAGGTTGCGCACGGGGAAGCCGAAGCGCAGGTGCGCGTCGGCGAGTATGTCCGTTCGGCCGTCGGGTGGGACGCTGAGGTGGATGGTGTCGTTCGGGTCGACGCCGCGGCCGGGCAGCGCCTCGAGCGCGCGGAAGAGATTCATGATCGGTACCTGGTAATCGCGGGCGGCGGCGACGACGATGCGGTTGAGCAGCAGCGTTTTCTCGGGGTCTTCGGGGCGCATCGGGAATGTGCTGAGGAGCGGGACGACGCCGGCGTCGAGCGCGTCGTGAATGAGCGTGCGCAGATAGAAATCGAAATCTGCGGGCGACGTGGCGGCGACGTCGTTGGTGCCGAACATGATCACGATGATCGACGGGCGAGCGACGCGCAGTTCGCATTCGAGGGGCGATTCGCTGCCGGTGCACCAGTTGGGATTGGACCAGGTGGCGTCGAGCGGGGCGGCGACGTTGAAGCCGCCGGCGGCGGCGAGGCTGGGCGTGCCGAAGGAATTCTGCGTCCATGGTTTGCCGGTGCGCGCGGGATTTTTCGAGAAGCGCGCGACGACGGGTGCGAGGTCGGAGTGAGAGGCGAGGTCGAAGTCGCCGTCGCCGAAGGGGACGAGAAAGTGCGGGTTCTCGGTCATGCAGTCGCCGAGCTTGCTGAAGACGTCCGGGTCGAGGCCGGCGGTGCGGCCGCGGGCGAAGGCGTCGCGCACGTTGGCGCGGGCGGCGTCGGAGAGTTCGGGGACGACGGGGAGGGCGAGCACGTCGATGTCGGCGAGGCGTGCGGGATCGAAGGCGCCGGCGGTCGGGCGTTGCGGGCGGGAGAAGGCGGCGCGCGGCGCGCAGGCGGCGGCGGCGAAGACGAAGGCGGCGCAGGTGAGTGCGCGCAGCGTGCGCACGGTGCGTAGAGTGTAGGAAGAAGCCACGGGGGGATTGTAGGGGGGAAGGAGGCGGATCCACCCATACGCACGAAATTAAGAGCTCATCCGTAAATTACATGGGTAATGTCAGCAGTTGAAAGGATGCGCTCTTTGATGAGCGTCGACTAATCCGGCAGGTGGCTGCGACCGTACGTGTCATAGCAGCAATAGCCGCATCGATCAACTCGGGTGAGCGACTGCGGATTCCTGCCATGAGGTCGCCGATGTAGGGCCGAATAGCCATCACCACTTTGGTCATGCTGCGATCGGCGTACTGCCAGCTTACGTGGACGATCAACCAATGCTGGATGATCTGTCCGATGAGCTTGGCGTAAAACTCGCACAATCTGCGAAACGGTTTCTTTGACCGCGACTCATCGATTCCGCCGGCAGATTTCCAGACCTTGAACAACAGTTCGATCTGCCAGCGCGCACGGGCAATGATCAGGACTTCCTCCACGTTCAGCATCGCTGCGGGCACGTTGGTCAGATAGAGGGTCCAGTCCGCCAAAGCCAGCGATTGTTGACTCACCGTCTTGCCTTTGCTTTTGGCCTTCTCATTCAATTTGCGTCGACGTTCGGCGGCCACCGGAGCGGGGACACGGAGAGCAACCAGGCGAGCAGGCAATCTGCACTCCTGGCCCACGATCACCGCTGTTTCTGCGTTCATGCCGGGTGTGCAATGACGCTGCAGCCAATCCGCCAGATCCAATCGCTCCCCCGTCGTCGAAAACAGACTCACTCCCGAGAGATAACGGCTCATCCAGAAGCCTCCCGCCGTACCGATACGTTCAAACACGCTCAGCGAAAAGTAGCCCAGGTCCGCCAGACGCAAACTCTGCGGAGTCCCCTCGGCAGTCTGCACCGGCGCACTTCGATCCGGCTCTCGCGCCGCATGCAGCGTCAACTCTTTCAGCTGACCCGTTCGCAGATCCCACTGCACTTGTATCTTTGCACCGGCCTTGCCCTGTCCTGTCCGGTTTCCACATCCAGCCCAGATATGCTGCACCTCATCGGGCAGCATCACCACGGTGCTGTCGCTGACATTGACCGCACTGAATCGGTCCAGTATTGTCTGTGCATGCTGGTTTGGCTGCACGATGATCCGCGTGACGCTTTCCAGCACGGCAAGCATGAATTGAGCTGTTGCTTCCGTAAATCGTGCATTCACCGCCTGCGGCGTTACGGCGCGCCCTGCCTGTCCGACGCTTTGTGCGATCTGCGTCTCGCTGGCTTGCGGATTCTGTAACCATCCTTGCACCAATCCGTGTACCAGTGATCTTCCGGAGATCTTGCACATCCGTTTGAAGACGCCGGATTTTTGCGCCAGGTCGTCGATTCCTTCGTTCAGTGCTCGGGTCAGTGCTTCGTTGATCTGTGATATTGTCAAGTTCGGTCCTGCTGGAACGGGTTGGATTTTGTGGTCTTCCGTTCCCAGCAGGCCTTATTTTCGTGAGTATGGGGGCGGGAGGCGGATCCACCCCTCGAAAGGGGCGGGCGATGGCGGGTTTCGCGGATACCAATATGGCGAGGGTGCGCGCGAATCATCCATGTCTACTTGATTTCGTCACGTCGTCCACAGCGTGGCCAGCGGCACGGCCCAGCAGTCGTCGCCCATGGGCAGCGTCTCGACGCCGTCGTAGAGCAGCACGCCGCCGCGGAAATTCCGGCCGGCGAGCGAAGCCAGGCGGCGCAGGCCGGCGCAATCTGCGGTGGTGACGGTGGCGGCGGCCTTGACATCGACGCCGATGATTTTTCCTGCGGCGTTCTCGATGACGAAATCGACTTCCAGCTGATCTTTGTCTCGATAGGAATAGATCGAATACACGCCGTCCGCCCAGCACGTTTGTTTGAGCAGCTCACCGTACACATAGCTTTCGAGGACGTGGCCGAAGCGGCGGCGATCCTGGGCTGCGTCGGTCGTGGTGAGCCCGATCAGCGCGGCGAGCAGGCCTGAATCGATGAACTGAATCTTCGGTGTTTTGACGATGCGCGACAGACGATTGACCGACCATGGCTCGACGCGGCGCAGCAGGAACATGCGCTCGAGAATGGTGAGATATCGGCCGGCAGTTTTCGCGTCGAGGCCGACCTGTCCGCCGAGCGCGGCGAAGTTGCACAGCTCGCCGGCCATGTGCGCCAGGGCGCGGAGCAGGCGCGGCAGATGGTCGAGTTTGTCGACGGCGGCGATGTCGCGCACGTCGCGCTGGATGAGCGCATCGGTGTACTGCGTCAGCCAGACGCTGCGGCGACGCGCATTGCTGCGGCGCACGGCTTCGGGGTATCCGCCGTGCAGCACCGCATCGGTGAGTGAGTCGCCGACCGACGCGCGTGCGGTTTTTGAGTCGATGCGCGGCATTCGTCCGGCGAAAACTGCGTGCAGCCAGCGGCCGGCGCCGGAGTGCAGTTCGCAGGCGGCGAGCGGCAGCAGCGTCAGCGACTCCATTCGTCCGGCGAGTGAATCAGCGACGCCCGGCAGCGCCATGACGTCGGCAGAGCCGGTAAGCAGGAAGCGTCCCGGGCGGCGATCCTGATCGACGGAGCGTTTGACGGCGAGCAGCAGTTCGGGCGCACGTTGAATCTCGTCGATGACGGCGGCGTCCAAGGTGCGCACGAGCGCGGTGGGATCGGCGCGCGCGGACGCCAGCGTGACCGGATCGTCGAGTGTGAGATAGCGTCGCCGTGCGTCGGTGAAGCTGCGAACGAGCGTGGTCTTTCCTGACTGGCGCGGCCCGTTGATCAGCACGACGGGCGTGTCGCCGAGCGCTTCGGCGATGCGCGGCGTGAGAAGGCGGGAGTAGAGCGAGTCTGTCATTGAAGAGCACCGTCTGATCAGGAATTGTAAAGCGTCCAATCGGGAATCTGGCGGCGTCTAAACAGGAATCTGGGAGCGGCTAAACGGGAATGTGAACGCTCAGTATTTGGGGAGCGGTGTGCATGGCCGGCGAAGATATTTCGTATCTGTTTACCGGGTCACCGCAGACTGCCCGCCGAAATCAAGTTCAACCAGGCCGCGCAGACGCATCATTGCGGACAACAACACGCCGAAATT
>CAXNFZ010000100.1:0-9462 GCA_964201495.1 Chloroflexota bacterium
TTTCGCGGGAAATACTGATTTAGGCCTGAGTAGTTACAAATTGAGACATAATCAAATCGATGCACGCGCTGGTTCCTCCCCCCGTTTTGCGTATCGCAAAAATCGCCGCTCGATTCCTGATCGCCCTGCTCGCGTTCAGCCCACTTCCCGCGCCGAGCGCACTCAGTCAGAGCAGCAGCGCCTCGCTCTCCATGCTCGATCGCGCCGGCAAATCCGTCACGAAAACAGTCGACGGCAATGCCGTCCGCGCAGTCGTGACGCTGCCGCAGGCCGCAGCTGCCGACACGCGCGCGACGTTCTTTCTTTCCGGCGTCGATCAGCCGGCCGGCGAATGCGTCATCAGCGCCGGTCAACTCAGCTGTGAGTCGCCGATCATCGACACGCTGGGCTGGTACTGGTCCGGCAGCGAGCACTCACTGCGTGCAACGATCGTCGGCGCCGATGCTGCGCTCATGCTTGCGATCGATGTGCAGCCGCGCCCGGTCGTGCTCGTGCACGGGTTCAATTCAACCGCAGCCACGTGGGAACGTTACGTCGGCCCCAATGGATATTTGGCTGCTCTCGGACTGCGCGGCTTCGCCGTCGGCGACGAACAGGCGCCGGGCGTGCTCGAAACCGGCACCACGCTCGACCTGCGCCGACGCACGCATTCGCTCACACAAAATGCGGCCATGCTCGCCACCTACGCCGACGCCGTGCGCAGCATGACCGGCGCAGAAAAAATCGACATCGTCGCGCACAGCATGGGCGGCCTGATCGCACGCCGCTATATCGACAAATTCGCCTCAGAAGAAAGTGTGGCCCGCCTGCTCACCCTCGGTACGCCGATGGCCGGCACCGCCTGCGCCATCCTGCCTGCGTCACTCGGTCTGATGCTGCCGGCGACGATCGAAATCCAGCCGAGCTACGTCTCTGACATTTTTAATCGCCAGGTTACACAACGCCGCGGCAGCATTTTTCACCTGCTCGCCGGCACTCCGCGCATCACCGCCCTGCAAAGCCCATGCGCTGGCGTGCCATCCGATCTGGTCGTCTCCGCAGACAGCGTGCGCGGCATCGACGCCGATGTGCGCGAAATGCCGACGCTGCACACGGACATGACTTCTTCACGCGAAGTGTTCGACGAATTCGTCGCCCCGCAGCTCCGCACCCTGCACGGCGAATGGCGCACCAAGTCGGCATCGACCGATGTGCGCGCAGCAGCGAAGCAGCAATTCACACGCGTTCACACCGGCCACCTCGATCCCGGCAACACCGCCGAAATCGTCATCGACATCGAACCCGGCATCACTGTCGCCACGTTCGCGCTCTACGACACATCGCGCACGCTCGACGTCGTCGTCACCGGCGCATCCGGCAAAACTATCACGCTCGACGTCAAGAAGCACGGACTGGTGCGCGTAGAAGATCCGTCGACGCTGGTCTATCTCGGCTATGGCTTCGAAAATCCAAAGCCGGGCAAATGGCGCGTCAAACTCATGACGACGGAGAAAACGCCGGCCACCGGCGCAGACTACGCCATCACAGCACAATTTCACGGCGGCGCGCAACTCGACACC
The DNA here is from genome assembly GCA_964201495.1 of Chloroflexota bacterium. Taxonomy (GTDB): domain Bacteria; phylum Chloroflexota; class Anaerolineae; order J036; family Brachytrichaceae; genus CANJQH01. The sequence goes on from CAXNFZ010000100.1 coordinate 1,560, forward strand.
GAATCCGACGCATCCGTCATTCAGCAGGGCGAGCGCATCGCCGTGCGCGCGCGCCTGTCTCGCGATGGGACGCCGCTGGAAATGCGCACTGCTCGTGCGGTGCTGCGCGACGCAGAAAACCACATTACTTCTCAGAACATGCCGATCGATGGTCAGTCCGCGGCGGTGTTCTTCGTGCCGACGAAAAGCGGCGTGCACGCAGTCGACATCGAAGTGACCGGCGTCGATCCGAGCGGCGTCGTGGTGGAACGCGCTGCGTTTCTCGCCTTCGAAGTCGAGCCGCCCGCCTCCGCACCCTGGCGCGGCATTTTCACGATCGCGGCAATCGTCCTCGTCGCTGCCGTGTCGATCACCGGCGTCGTGCTGCTGCTGCTGCGCTTCCGCAAAAAGAAAGCCAGCCAGCCGTAACGACTACGCACCGACCGTGCGGCGTATCAGTTCAGCGAACGCATCGACGTCTTCTTCACGCGTGTCGAATGACATCATCCAGCGCACTTCGTCGAACGCTTCGTCCCAGACGTAAAAGAAATGCTGCGCCTGCAGTGCGGCAATGTGCTGCCGCGGAATAGAGGCGAATACGGCGTTCGCCTGCACCTGCTGTGTGAGCTGCACCTGCGGCACGTCCGCCAGCGCAGCGGCAAGGCGACGCGCCATTGCGTTGGCGTGCTGCGCGTTGCGCCGCCACAGGTCGTCGGTGAGCAGCGCCTCGAACTGCGCAGCGATGAAGCGCATCTTCGACGCCAGCTGCATCGATTGCTTGCGGATGAATTTGTAGCGCTGCGCCAGCTCCGGCCGGAAGAACACCACAGCCTCGCCGCCCATCAGGCCGTTCTTCGTGCCGCCGAAACTCAGCGCATCGACGCCGCAGGCTTCGGTGATGTCACGCAACGACATGCCCAGGCTCGCCGCTGCATTGCTGATGCGCGCGCCATCCATGTGCAGCGCCATGCCGTGGCGATGCGCACACACCGCGATCGCACGGATTTCGTCCGGCGTGTACACGGTGCCCAGCTCGGTCGATTGCGTGATCGAAACCACCGACGGCTGCGCATGATGCTGATCGCCCACACCGTAGACGTGCGCGTTGATCAGCTCCGGCGTAAGCTTGCCGTCCGGCGTGGCGATGTCGATCAGCTTGCCGCCGGTGAATCGCTCCGGCGCTGCGCATTCGTCGACGTTGATGTGCGCCGTCTTCGTGCAGATCACGGCGCCGTAACTCGGCATGAGTGATTGCAGCACGGTCACATTCGCCCCAGTGCCGTTGAACACGAAGAAAATTTCCGCCTCTTCGCCGAGCTGCGCGCGCATCCGCTCGATTGCCCGCTCGGTATACACGTCATCGCCGTAGCCGCGCACATGACAGCTGTTCACTTCTGCAATCGCACGCAATATGTCGGGATGCACGCCGGAATTGTTGTCGCTCGCAAAACTCTGTTTGGCTTTGATCACGCAGTGTATTTTAGGGTAATGCCTCAGGCCCTCAGGCCGGGTGCATTCGCAGTTTGGGGCGAATTTCAACAGAGGACGCAGGTTTGCTGGGGAATTGGGAGTGCGCAAAGCCCAATTGGTATCCGCGAAACACGCCATCGCCCGCCCCCTTCGGGGGCGGGCGATGGCGTGTTTCGCGGGTTTCATCAATTGGATTTTGAGCATTCCCGGGGAATTGGCTGTGATTCGATTTGAACTCCTTCCGCGCCGATGCGGACCTCGATTGCATGTGAGCGCACACGTATGCGGTGCTCGACCGCCCCTCTCCGCCAGGATTTCGCGCGCCGCATCGAGCGTGGCACGGGCCAAACGCAAGCGAAATCGTAGGGGGAGAGGGGTCAGGGGTGAGGTTTTCGCGCACAAATTTTTCGCCCCTAACTGCGAATGCACCCCTCAAGCCCACCATTGCGCGTACGCAGTTAAGATTCAGCGCCATGGCCGTCCGTGAACGAAACCAATACCTCGATATGGTCGTCGAACTCGTGCGCGAGCATCTGTTCGAAAACCTCGAAGACGATGAACTCTGCAAAGACATCTGCGCCGTCGTCGCCATCAATCTGCTCAAAACGCACGAGGACAACGAAAATAGTGCGCGCGCGTGGGACAAGAAACATTTCCACGTCAAGGCGGACGAACTGCGCCGCGACGGCGCCTGGGCGTTGCCGATGAGTCAGGCAGCGCAAACGCTCGCCTACGCCGGCCGCAAGTTCTCCGGCGACGACGCAGAACGCCTGCTCGGCATGCTGCCCGAGGATTTGGAAATGCCCAGGCGCAGGCGTTTCAAGGACCTCGAGCTGCTGCGCGGCGCCGCGGCCGCCGCTCGCAGGACGATCCTGAAGAAATAGGCTGCCGCCAGAACTTTTGGCGACTCACTTAGCCGGGGTGCATCCTGCGTTCGGGGCAAAGATCTCAGAAGGAAACAGAGTCCGCGGATGCTCCCCTCACTTTTGTGCCGCCCGCAGATATCCCGCCGCCGCGGGCGCCAGCAGCAGCACCTCGATCGTGTTCCAATAAAAATGCAGGTCGAGGCGAGTGGCAGTCGTCAGGCCCGGGATGCTGCACAGGAACGTGCCCTGCGTCCACATGCTGCGCGCCAGCAAGCCGTCACGCCCGAAAATTCCCGGCAGGCCCTGCGCTGTCACCTTCATCACGCCAAGCTCACGCAGCTCGTTCAACACCAGCAGATGCCGCGTGAACGTATACGTGTGCTCCACCGCATGCACCGCCGAAACGATCAGCAGCACCCACGTCAGCGGATTGCGCACGCCGTTGCGCATCAGCAGCACCACGGTAATCAGCACGCCCCAGTTCCACACGAAGTGCACCACCTCCGCATTCGCAGGAGACACCAGGCCCGACGACTGGCGCATCGTCCAGAACAGCACGTGATATTGAATCCACTGCGCCACATGCTCGAGCGTGTGCAGTCCCTGCACGGTGAGCAGCGCACCCAACAGCATCGGCGCGCACCCGAACTGACGCGCATCTGCGCGCCACTTCACCACGCCGATCGGCAGCATCCCGACCAGCACCAGCAGCGTCGCCGCCCACAGCGGGAACCAGCGGAAATACACCCCGGCCGCAGCGACGAGCAGTGCTGCGAACAAGGCACCGAGCACCGGCTTGCGATACTCGCGAGGATCGAGCACGTGCAACAGGACGCGCCAGCCGCGCAGGTCCAACAGGCGCATCGGTTCAGTGATCAAGCTTCGTTCGAGTTGCACTATTCTCCTGTGCGTTCCAAACGCAGAAGTTCGCCGGTGCGCACATCGTCTACTTGAGTGCGCGCGCCGTCCGGCCAGAGGACGGTCAGCGCTTCGATCGACACACCCTGCGGCACGCCGAAGTGCACTTCCGGCGCGTCGCCAGCCAGATAACCACTCATCGCGCGCACGTCGCGGCGCAATATCCCCTTAGCCGTGCGCAGCTCCACCTGCGCGCCGATCGCGCGCGTGTTCGGCGCACCCTCCCAGCGCAGATCCAGGAGCAGGCCCCCGCCGCCGCACAGCTGGTTCTCGAACAAGCGCGCCGATCCACGCAGGTTGTTGATCACCACGTCGAGATCGCCGTCTCGGTCGATGTCCACCGGCAACATGCCGCGCCCGCTCGCAGTCGAGTTCAGTCCCCAGTCCGCCTGCGTGAAGCGTCCATCAGCGCCACCGCGATAAGCGCGGTTCTCCTCGGTCAGAGCACCGTCTTCCAGGTGATGAAACAAATCCATCGCCACCATGCCGTTGACCACGTAAAGATCCTGCAGGCCGTCGTTGTCGAAATCTCCGAACCGGCCCGACCAGCTCCAGCCGGTCGCATCGACGCCGCGCCACGCAGCTTCGTTGCGCCAGACGCCGCCGCGGCCGCGCACCTGCATCACATTGGCCGTCCATTGTGGGTCGTTGACCGTCAGCTTTTGTTCGGTGACAACCATCATCGGCAACCAGCGCGCCATGTTTTCCGGCGATGTATCGCTCGGGTTCATATCGGTGGTGAACAACGCCACCCCCCCTGCATCGCCGAGGTCCGCCCAGTCGATGCTCATCGTGCTGTGCGAAGTGACGGCAAACCAGTCGTTGCGCGACTGCCAGCCGTCACCGTCGCGCAGCCAGATCTGGTCATGCTCGTCGAAGTCGTTGCCGATCCAGATATCGCGCTGCGCGTCGCCGTCGAGGTCGATCAGCCCGATCGCCAGCGCCTGCGCCGCATCAGCCAGCTTGCGCGCCGTATAGCCGTCGCCACTGCGCTCGTAGTAGTGCACGCCGCCATGGAGCGACTGTTCGTTCGCGCCGTAGCCTTCACGCTCGAGTTCGGCGCGATAGGCTGCGCCGACTACGTCGAGTGCACCGTCGCCGTTCATATCGGCGAATGCCAGGGTGTAGGCGAACAGCTCGTTCGGCAGCAAAGGCGTGCGCGCAAACGTGCGCTCGCCAAGGTTGCGCAGCAGCACCGGCGCCGCGTTGCGCACAGTGAACACGACGTCCAGCCGTCCGTCTGCGTCGATATCCACGACGCTCGCCGCACGCGTATTCGCCTCGGGCAGTATTTCGTCGCGGAAAGTTGGCGCGCCGTCGCTCGACTCGTTCCAGAGAATCTTGCTGTTGTTGTCGACGCTGGCGAAGACCAGGTCGATGCGGCCGTCATCGTCCAGGTCGCCCGCCGCCACACCGCCGCCGTTCGACAAGTACGTGCGCATTTCGCGCACGCGCACGCCTGTGGCAAACGGCAGCACGTGCTCCACGAAGCGGCTGCTGCACGGCTGCATCGCGCTGAGTGGAGTGCGCACTACGCGCGCCGGCGCTTCAGTCGGTGCGCGCGCAGGTGGTACGGCCGGGGCGGACGCGCACGCCGTCATCACGAATGCGACGCAAAGCGGCGCTGTCCAACGCAAATGAGTAGCCATGCCTGTGACAATTCCGCCGGCGCCGGTGAACTCCCCAGCATCACATCATCATGTGCAGGCCGCCCTTTATGTGCAGGCCGCCCTTTGGGCGTACACACAATAATGTGACGCGGATTTCAGGGAGTGTCTAAACTCGACTACATGAACCCGCGATGCCGTGATTCGCGGAATATCCTTGAGTTTAGACACTCCCGGATTTCACCGGGGCTGTGTAATGTGTTACCCCTTCATTCCGGTCGTGGTGATCCCTTCGATGAACCGCCGCTGCGCCAGAAAGTAGGCGATGATGATCGGCACTGTGATGATCGTGCTCACCGCCATCAGGTACGGATACACGAGCGCAGTCGTACCGGTCTCACCGGTCATGCGGCGCAGGATTCCGACGCCCAGAGACAGTGGGAAAAGACTTTCTTTGTTGATGTACAGCAGCGGGCCGAGATAGTCGTTCCATGCGCCCAGAAACTGAAACAACGCCACAACGATCAGGGCCGGGCGCGCCAGCGGCAGGATGACGCGGAACAGAATCCCAATCTCGCCTGCGCCGTCGATGCGCGCCGCGTCTGAGAGTTCTTCAGGGATCGTCAGGAAGAACTGCCGCAGCATGAAGATGAACCACGGGCTTCCGAAGATCCCCGGAATGACCAGCGGCAGGTACGAGTTCAGCCAGCCCAGCGTCTTGAACGTGATGAACAACGGAACCATGACCACCTGGAACGGGATCATGATCGTCGCCAGGCAGAGCCCGAACAGCAGATCACGGCCGGGCCAGCGCAGGCGCGAGAAGCCGTAGGCGACCACCGCCGACGACAGCGTCACCAGAATCGTCGACGGAATCGCGTAGTACACGATCGAGTTGATCGCAAAGCGCGTGAAGTTGAACTTCGTCCATCCGTTGATGAAATTCTCCGGATGCATCGGACTCGGCACCCAGATCGGCGGCACCGTGTAAATCTGCGGATCGTCCTTGAGCGCAGACGAGATCATCCACAGGAACGGCACGAAGAAGCTGAACGCCAGCGCGAACAGCAGCGCGTACTTGATGACCTCGGTCGTCACACCACTAATCGTCCAATACGGCCGTCGTACGGGTTTTGCCACCACTGCACTCACTTCTCACCTCCGTAGTAAACCCAGCGCGCCGAAGAGCGGAACATGATGATGGTGAACACCACAATCACGATGAGGAGCAGCCAGGCCAGCGCAGATGCTTTGCCCATGCGCAGATACGTGAACGCATTGCGATACATGAACATGGTGTACATCTCGGCCGATTTGCTCGGGCCGCCGTTGCCGAAAAGCAGCCATGGCATCGTGAAGTTCTGGAAGCCTGCGATAAACGCGATCACCATGTTGTAAAGAATCGCCGGTGTACAAATCGGCAGCGTGATGTTCCAGAATTTCTGCCACGAATTGGCGCCGTCGACCGTCGCCGCTTCGTACAACATGCGCGGCACGTCCTGCAGCGCCGCAAGGAAGATCACGATTGCGCTGCCCTGTGCCCAGATGTGAATCGCAATCAGCGATGGCTTGACCAGGCTCGGGTTCGACAGAAAAGGCACCGTCGGCCAGCCCATCTGCTGCAGAAATCCGTTCACCGCGCCGTACTGAATGTTCAGCAGAAACTGCCAGATCGCCGCGGTGACCACCGCAGGCACAATCGACGGGAAGAAGAAAATCGCGCGAAACCACGAGCGCCCAACCACACGCGTGTTCAACAGCGTCGCCATCAGAAACGCCGTAACCACACCGAGCGGTGCGCTCAACCCGACGTAGATCAGCGTGTTGCGAATCACCAGCCCGAAGTCCGCATCTTCGGTGAACAGCTCCGTGAAATTGCCCAGGCCGATGAACACCGGCGGCCGAATCAGATCGTAGCGCGTCATCGCAAAATACAGCGAGCTCAGCAACGGCCACAACGTCAGAGACAAAAATCCCAGCATCCACGGCGAGACGAACATCAGACCGAGCAGCAGATTGCGCCGCTGTATCGTCATATCGCTCACCGAACGCCGCTTGATCGGTTGACTTGTCATTCGATAGTTCCTCGTGCTTAGGTCTCGTCCGTCAACCCGAATTGAATCGCCCCGCGGCCCGCCCAAAAACTGGGCCCCGGTGATTCAATCTACAAGTGCACGGATCGGATCTGATGCACCCGGCGCACGCAACGGGGGAATTGGTTGCAGAATTTTGCGGCGCTCAGGCGTCAGGCGTCTCAATAGTTCCTCGGAATAGGCATAGCCGCGACGCGTAGCACCCCACGAGCCGCCGTAGCGATAAATCGCCACGCGCCGCTCGCCGACGTTCGTGCGCAGCGCCGAGCCGTGCGACAGCGCGTCGACGAACAACATCGCGTCGCCGGCCTTCAAGTGCATCTCGATCGCACCTTCGACTGCGTCCATCGCGCCGCGCTCCATGAATGAACGCGCAAACGCCGGATGCTCGAGACTTACGTGATGACTGCCCGGGATGATCATGGTGGCGCCGTCGCCCGGCCCGATGTCATTTAAGGCCACGAGCAGATTCACCTGCCCGCAGTGAAACCGACCGCGCGTGTGCCGATACTGCGTGCGCACGATCGCCTCGTGCCCGCCCGAATGTATCGGCAGAAAACCACCCGTCGCGCGCATCGTGGCGAAGCTCTCGTCGATGAACAACCCATCGACGAATGTGCCCGCCTCACCGCAGTACTCGCGCATGTGGTCGATCCATGCCGGGTGATCAATCAATCGCTCGAACGGTTCACCTGCTTCGATGATGTTCTGCAGCTCGATCCCGTTGGCGTAGAAGTTGTCCGCGCGATGCACGTTGCCGCGCCATTGCTGCGGCGGCAAATCGCAATACCGATCGAGCGCTGCGTTCAGATCTGCCAGATGCGCCGCGTCCACGGCGCGCTCGAAGATCAGATAGCCGCGCAGATCGAACAGGTAGTTCTCGAGCTCGGTGGGCATGCTGATATTTCACATTGCGTAACTACTCAGGCCTGAATCAGTATTTCCCGCGAAACGCGCTATTCCTTCCCCC
>CAXNFZ010000101.1:0-9450 GCA_964201495.1 Chloroflexota bacterium
CTAACTAAACGATTCAATCCAATGCAAGGGAGTGCTCAAAATCTAATTGATGAAACCCGCGAAACACGCCATCGCCCGCCCCCTTCGGGGGCGGGCGATGGCGTGTTTCGCGGATCCCAATTGGGCTTTGCGCACTCCCAGGATTTCAAATTGAATTGCAGGCTCGTATAATCGCGCAGCACCGATCGCGGAAGAGTCAGCGATCATGTGAAGCAAATCAACGCAGCGAGGTAAACATACACGTGAGCAGCAGTTTCATGAACAGCCCGCAGCTCTTCTTCACTTCGGAGAGCGTCACAGAGGGGCATCCCGACAAGATGTGCGATCAGATCAGCGACGCTGTTCTGGACGCGTGCCTGGCACAAGATCCGATGAGCCGCGTCGCCTGCGAAACCGCAGTCAAGACCGGCTTCGTATTGTGCCTCGGCGAAATCACCACGCGCGCGACGATCAACTACGACCAGCTGGTTCGTAGAGTCGTGAACGAAATCGGCTTTGATTCGAGCGACAAGGGCTTCGACGGCAACACCTGTGGCGTGCAGATTGCCATCGCCGCTCAGTCGCCTGACATCGCACAAGGCGTCGATTCAGCGTTCGAAACTCGCGGCAAGCGCAAAGCCAAGGCCGCCAAGATCATCAAGGATGATCCGACCAAGGTCGGTGCCGGTGATCAAGGCATGATGTTCGGTTTCGCCTGTGATGAAACCCCGGAACTGATGCCGATGCCGATCGCGATGGCGCACCGACTCGCACGTCAGCTTTCGGTCGTCCGCAAAAATGGACACCTGCCCTGGCTGCGTCCCGACGGCAAGACACAGGTCACTGTGGAATATTCGCAGGGCCGCCCGGTGCGCATCAGCACGGTGCTGATCTCCACGCAGCACGCGCCCGAGATCGATCAGGAAGAGATCAACCAGGCGCTGACCGAGGCAGTCATCATGCCGACGCTGCCCAAGGACATGGTCACCGATCGACTCAACATCTACACGAATCCGACCGGCCGCTTCGTCGTCGGTGGCCCGATGGGTGACGCCGGCCTGACCGGCCGCAAGATCATCGTCGACACCTACGGTGGCATGGGCCGCCACGGCGGCGGCGCCTTCAGTGGCAAGGATCCGACCAAGGTCGACCGCAGCGCAGCCTATGCATGCCGCTGGGTCGCCAAGAACGTGGTCGCCGCAGGCCTCGCACATCGCTGCGAGGTGCAGGTAGCCTACGCAATCGGCATGGCCGAACCGCTGTCGGTCAACGTCGAAACCTTCGGCACCGGCACCGTTTCCGACGAAAAAATCAACAAGGCCATTCGGGATGTATTCGACCTCCGCCCAGGCGCCATCATCCGCGACCTGAAGCTGCGCCGGCCGATCTACCGCCAGACGGCTGCCTACGGTCACTTCGGCCGCACGGACGTCGAGCTTCCCTGGGAAAGCACCAGCCGCGCAAGCGCCCTCAAGCGCGCGGCGAAGTAGTTCCCCGCCAATGTCCTGCAAGGATGTCCAGATGATAGCAACAGGCTGTCCAAGAACACCCTTGCAGGATGCAGGTCGCGCATAAGGTCGCGCGTCAGCTCGTAAATACCGGCAGGTGCCCGAGCGAAATAATGTTCTGCCACGTTGCGCGATCGCCTTCTGTAAGGATCGCTGCCTCGCCCACGACAATCGTCTCTGCCTTCTGCATAATCAGCCGCATGCCCTGCAGCGTCGATCCAGTGCTGATCACGTCGTCCAGCAGCACCACTTTCTTACCACGAATCTCCGTGCGATCTTTTTCGTCAAGGAATAACGTCTGCGGCTTGTTCGTCGTAATTGACAACGTCTCCGCCGTCAGCACGTCGCCCATGTATGGCTTCTGCGACTTGCGCAGCACGACGTAAGGCAACCCGCTCTCTACCGACAGCGCGTATGCCAGCGGGATGCTCTTGGCCTCGGCAGTCACAATAAACTGCGTGTCCGCCGGCAGCTTCGGCGCCAATGCACGTGCAGCGGCTTGAACGAGCTGCGTGTCCCCAAGAATGTTCAACACGGCGATTTTGATGCCCGGTGCGACTTCCATCTTGCGTAGATGACGCTCGACACCGGCGATCTGGATGGTGTAATACTCGTGTTCGCTCATCGCGGTCGATGATACCCCCGCAGGATCTGCGGAGTGCCCACGGGGGCATCCGCAGTTTGGGGGCGATTTCGACAGAAGATTTTTCTCACGCGAAGAACGCGAAGAACGCGAAGAACACGAAGGAAAATAATTGCCGTTCTTTCTTTTTCACAACTTCGCTTAAGGTCACTTCTTCGGCAGCGGAACTCATACCTCTTCGCGTGCTTTGCGACTTCGCGTGAGAAAACATCTCCAGCGGTCGGCGATCAGCAGATGCCTCACAGCAACGTCTGCAGAATTTCCGCGACGTCACGTTTCACGTTGCGCCGCTCACCCACACCTTCCACCGGCCCAACGCAAGATGGACAACCGCGCTCGCAATCGCACTCAGCAATTCGCTCGGCCGCCGTCTCGAGCAGCTCGCGATGCCTGCCGACAAGTTCATCCGCGATGCCGGTTCCTCCAGCCGAAAGTTCATAGATCGTCACCGTCGGCAATCGAGTGTGGCGACTTTCAATATCCCAGGTGGCGGCGAGATCGCGTGCATCGCACATCACGAAGAGCGGCGCGAGATTCGCCATCAGGTGGCATAAGCCCGCCAGCGCCTGATTTCCCTCATCCGCCGTCTCGATCCGCCGGTGACACGTCGGGCACACAGTCACCAGATTATCGAGCTCGTTCGCCTGCAGATACGCCTCGTTCTCACCACGGCGATAGCTAAATTTTCGAAAGGGAATCGCGTGGTGCACGTGATGCTGCTGCAGCGGCCCTTCCGGCTTGCCGCACTCGACGCACGCATACCCATCCCGCTGGCGCGCGAGATCACGCTGCTGCATCCAGTTCGGCCCATAGTCGTTCGGCAGCGCCAGCACCCCGCGGCGGCTCAGCGCCTCCGCCTTCTCTGCACCGATAGCGAACCAGTAGCCGGTCGTAAGCAGCAGTTGCTCAGGCAGCTCGACATCGCCCCATCCGATCGTCTGATGCGTGCTGAACAGAACCTGCCGAAACCGCGGCACGCTCGTGGTCACTTCAATCTGCCCATGCGCCACCGCACGCTGCGGTCGCTGCGCATCTCCGACGCCGAATTCCTCCAGCACGACCACTTCACTCACCGTGCTCGGCTGTGTGTAATAGTCGCTGTCGACCGGCTGTGCCGTCGCGCGCCCCTGCAGCCAGTCCAGCTCGACGATGCGATACGTCTGCCCCTGATGCAGGTAAATCGCTCCGATGTGCACACGGCCAGGTGCAGTGGCGCGTTCCGTCTCTCCGATCAGGGTGCCGCGCGCATCGAAGATGTTTACGCGATCCCCCATGCCGCGCAGGTTCACTCGCTCAGCAGGATAAGCATCGCCAATCCACGTGTAACGCTGTGGCTGTGCAGATTCGTCACTGCTCTCACCACGGGCGCCGTCCGAAGCTCGCAGCAGCGGCGCCGGGGACACATTCGTGTAAAGATCGCCTTCCTCCGTCAACACTTCGAGAATTTCACCAACCTCCGCACTTCCCAGCTTTTCACCGCGCTCAAAAGGAAGCTCAAATGCCGCACAGGCAACGTGCTGCGCCAGCACGCCGAGGTTGTCTGGGGCAATCCGCGCATGCTCCGGTGACTGTTCGAACAAATACTTCGGATGAGCTGCCAGATACTGGTCGAGCGGCGCCGCTGTAGCGATCATCACCGCGATTGATGCGCGTCGGCGTCGACCAGCTCGGCCAGACTGCTGCCAGAAGCTGGCGATCGTGCCGGGATATCCGTGCATCACGCACGCATCCAGTTCACCAATATCAATTCCCAGCTCGAGTGCGTTCGTCGACACCACGCCGCGGATATTCCCGGCCCGCAGCCCGCGCTCCAGCTCGCGTCGCTCCTCCGCCAGGTACCCGCCGCGATACCCCACCACAACCGACTGCCCGCTCGTGGCGGAACGCTGGTGACCAAGCCTCTGCAACAGGTACGTCAGCAGAACCTCAGTTGAGTTTCGCGACCGCGCGAAGCAGATCGTCTGCAGGCCGGCATCGATCAGTCGCCCGGCCAGATCGCGCAGCACGAAATCGGCACTGCGTCGAATCCCCAGTTCAGCATCGATCAACGGCGGGTTAACGACGACGACATGCTGATCGCCGTGCGGGCTGCCGTCGTTGTCGACAAGTTCCACCGGCGCTTCGATCAGCCGCTCAGCATGTTCGCGTGGGTTGGCGATCGTGGCGGACGCCAGAATAAACGTCGGCTCACAGCCATAGAACGCACAAATACGCCGCAGCCGCCGCAGCACATTCGCCACGTGGCTGCCGAAAATTCCTCGATATGTGTGCATCTCGTCGATCACCACATAGCGCAGGTTGCGAAAAAAAGCTGACCAGCGCGCATGATGCGGCAGGATGCCCAGGTGCAGCATATCAGCGTTCGTCACGAGCACACGCGCGTCGCGCCGGATATCGGCGCGCTTTCCCTGCGGCGTGTCCCCGTCGTACGCCGCCACCAGGCTGCGCCGCAGTCCATGGATGGACAGCTTGTCTGCCTGCGCAATCAACGATGCCAGCTGATCCTGCGTGAGCGCCTTCGTCGGAAAAAGACACAGTGCCCGGCCGTTCGGATCGCTCGACAACATCTGCATCAGCGGCGCATGAAAGCACAGCGATTTCCCGCCTGCAGCACTGGCCACCACTGCGACGTTTCGCCGCGCCAGCGCGTGCACCATCGACTGCGCCTGATGCACGTACGGTTGTTCGATGCCGCCGGCTGCATAGGCAGCACGCAGTGCCGAATCCATCGCAGCCGGCCACTCGCCATACTGCGCGGATCGCGCCGGCGCCCGCTGCCATTCGACGACGTCGCGCATAAACTCTTCGTCACCACGCAGCGCCTCAATTACCTGCTCCACAGACATGCGGTGATCATACGACGACGGATGGCTTGTCCAGAGCGCGGGAGTGACTAAACTCAAGGATATTCCGCGAATCACGGCATCGCCCCGCAGGGCGGCGGGGCGATGCCGTGATTCGCGGGTTCATGTAGTCGAGTTTAGCCACTCCCGGGTGCGCAGACTCCCGCGTAAAATCGTCTCGTGAAGCGATTCCGGCTTGTGATTCCCGCACTGGCGCGATGCGTCGCCGCATGCAGCACATCTCCAACTTCGACGCCCACGAAAGAAGTAAACGAGGCCACGCGTCGTGCCGCCACGCTTGCCGCATTTCCGACAGCAGCGGCACTCGAAAGCCCAACTCCCATTCCGTCTCCAACCGTCCCGTTACCCACGGCAGTCCCGACGGAAATTTCCCCGCCAACGGCGTTGCCGACCACTTCGTATGAAGTACAGAAGGGCGACACGCTCTCTACGATTGCCGCCAAGAACAGTGTTTCTGTTGCTGCACTGCAACTTGCCAACAATCTCGGCGAAATTCAGGATGTGCAGCTGGGCGCAAAGCTAAAAATACCGACGACCAAACTCGCCGACGACGAATCAACATACTGGTTTATCTATATCGTCAAATCAGGCGACACACTCTCAACGATTGCAGCACGATTCAAAGTCGAAGTAGCTGATGTGCTGCGCGTGAACCGCATCGACGACGCCGCACGAGTTTTGGTCGATCAGCAGCTGATCATTCCAGTCAAGGCGCCACAAGCAGCCGTACGTGCGCCTGCTCAGGTGCAGATAGAAGCGCAACCTCCCAGCACACCAGAACCAGTTCTGATCGCTCTTGTTGCATCCTCCGCGACTCCAGACGCTGCACAGGCGCTGGTCGCACTCGCCCCGCCCCCGGCGACGCCGATGCCGACGCCGACGCCGACGCTTATTCCAGTGGAACCCATTCAACTTGCCGTCGCTGCGCCAAACGCTGTCTCCGTTGCTCATTCTGCTGACGCAGAATCCCTGCGCGCAGAAATACTCGCCCTCCACAATGCTCAGCGCATTGCTGCCGGACTGCCACCACTCGTGCCGTCTGCTGCGCTGCAGGCCGCAGCACAGATGCACGCCGAAGACTGTGTCGCACGCGGCTTCGGCAGCCATGTCGGTTCCGACAGCTCATCATCCCGTATGCGCATTGCACGTGCCGGATACGGCGGAACACAAACAGGCGAAAACTGGGCATTCGCTCGCTCAGCTGCGGTTGCGTTTCAAATGTGGTTCCACCAGGAATCCCCGTCCGGACCGCATCGCCGCAACATCATGTCAGCTGATTTTTCTGAAGTCGGATTCGGCATCGCTCCAATGCGCGGCGGCTTTATCTTTATTGCCAACCTTGGCGGCTGAGCGCCGCTGCCAGTGCGCCACGCGCCGGTGCAAAGACGCCATCCGCAGGAATTACGACACGTGCTGCGTAAAACTGCGCAGTTCGCTGCAGCTGCGCAGCGATTGACGGCAATGCAGGCAGATGCCCCACCAGCACGATCGGATCGAGCTGCTCGGCGCGCGCCGCACCGATCGCGATCAAGGCTACCGTCTGTGCCACCATGGTCACCAGAGACGCCGCCATGTCCTGCTGCGATGCCGCACCACGCCGTGCAGCTTCGGCCGCACGCCCGAAGTTGACGGCAGTTGCATCAGGCGGCAGGCTGCCGAGCGGGCCGTGTACTGCGTCACGCAATGTCAGGTCGAGCGCACTTGCATTGCCGAGCAGCGCCAGCCGATCGATCTCTACCGCATCGTCGATTCCGAACAGCAGCTGCCCAAGTCCGCACAGCGTGCCGCCGCCCACCGCCGTTCCACTCACATGCTTCACATCACCCGGACGTGCCGCGATGGCGGCCGTCCCCGAGCCGCAGCTCACCACGAGAGCAGCATCAACTCCCGCCGCCAGCAAGCCGCCTCGGCCAATCGCCTCCACTTCACGAATACGCTCGACTTTCACACCCTCGATCGTGTCTGGCAGAGCAGCACTCCGCCCGCCAGTCACCACTACCGCGGAATACTCCTCAATGTGGTGGCCATCTTCGGCAAGCGCATCCTGAATCGTTTCCATCCTGACGTCACGCACTGCCGGTCGACAGCGCATCTGCACCACGTGCCCAACGGCATCGGCGTACACCAGTTTCAAGTTCGACAAACCAAAATCAATCGCTACGAGCATCGGGCATAATCATCGCATGTCCCTCGTCACCCCCACGTTTCAGGATCCCATCGTCGTCGAACACCTGTCCAAAACATATCAGGTTGCCGAACGCGAAGCTGGCCTGGCTGCAAGCATGCGCAGCCTGGTAAAGCGTCGATTCCGCGACGTCCAGGCCGTGCAGGACGTGAGCTTTCGCATTCGCTCCGGCGAGATTATCGGATTCCTCGGGCCGAACGGAGCCGGCAAAACGACGACGCTCAAGATGCTGTCCGGTCTGCTGCATCCGACGAGCGGCGAGGCCCGCGTGCTCGGCTTCGTGCCGTGGCGTCGCGAAGCCGACTACCTGCGCGTCATGACGCTGGTCATGGGGCAGCGCAACCGCCTGGCGTGGGATATCCCAGCCGCAGATTCGTTTCTGCTGAACAAGGCGATCTACCGCATCAGCGATGCACAATACGACGAGACATTCCGCGAACTCGATGAACTGCTCGAGCTGCAGCCGATCATTCGAAAGCCAGTGCGCACGCTCTCCCTCGGCGAACGTATGAAATGCGAACTCGCCGCCGCCCTTCTGCACCGACCACGCGTTCTATTTCTGGACGAGCCGACGATCGGCCTCGACATCGGCGCACAGCAGCGCATCCGTTCGTTCCTGCGCGAATACAACCGCCGCACCGGCGCCACCGTCATCCTGACCAGCCACTACATGGCCGACGTCACTGCGCTCTGCGAACGCATCGTCATCATTCACCACGGCAGCCTGAAGTACGACGGCGCCATCGCCGAACTGGCACAGCGCATCGCGCCGTTCAAATTGATTCGCATGGCCGTCGATCCCGCCGCACATGCGACGCTCGCTGCGTACGGCAAACTCATGCCGAGTGAGGACGAAGGCAAGGTCGTTCTACAAGTGCCGGCAGCCGAAATTGCGTCGGTCACAGCCCGCCTGCTCGCCGAGCACAACGTGCAGGACCTGACGATTGAAGAGACGCCGATCGAGGACGTCATCGAGCGGGCGTTTCACGAATAGACGACGAACGGCCCGCTCAGAGAAGCAGCGACGCAGATGCCGGACGATCGATGCAGACCGTCTGGCAGTAAATATCCAAAGTTGGGGGCGAAAGACTTATAAAGAGTTGGTCGACGAAAGTGGCCACGCACCACGGTAGCCGAGCAGAATCTGGTCCCACAGCGAATTGGCGGCCGCGTCGATCGTCCGTCGCGTCGGATCCGCCTCGAACCACGCAATCGAACGCCGCACGCCCTCCGACCACGGAACTCTGCAGACAAAATCGGGGACAGCGCGCTTGATCTTGGAATTGTCGAAGACCACGCTGTGAGACTTATCGCCGAGCAGGCCTGCGGCCGACGAGGGGTCATACGCAGCGATCAGGTCCGAAGGGATGTGTACGAAGTTCGGTTCGACGCCGGCGGCGCGCGCCGCTTCTTCATAGATCTGATTCCAACTCAGCACCTCGTCGCTGGTGATGTGAATGGCGTGGCCGGCCCACTCATTGCGGCCAAGCAGCCCGACGAAGCCGCGGGCAAAATCGGCGTTCCACGTGACTGTCCACAGCGAAGTGCCGTCCCCCGGCACGATCAGCGGCAATCCACGGCGCATGCGATCGATCGCCGTCCAGGGATGCGCCCAGCTTCCGACGCAGATCGGGATCTGCGACGGGCCATACGTGTGCGAAGGCCGCACGATCAGCACAGGAAATCCGCGCTCACGGAACTCGCGCATGAGTCGCTCTTCGCACGCGATCTTGTCTCGCGAATACTGCCAAAACGGATTGACGAGTGGCGTGTCTTCCGTGACGAACAACCCACGCGGCGGCTTCTGATATGCGCTGGCGGAACTGATGAACACGAACTGCGCCGTTCTCCCGGTAAACACACGGATATCGTCCTCAATGTGCTGCGGGGTGAACGCCACCCAGTCGACGACCGAGTCGTAGAACTCCGTGGCAAGTATGCGCGCTGCTCCGTCCGGGTCCGCGCGCAGGTCGCCATTGATCACGCGCGCGCCCACCGGCGGCGTATAGCGCGCTGAACGACCGCGCAACAACAGATGCACCTCGTGGCCGCGTGCAATCGCATCCTCCACACACGCCGATGAAATCAGTCCGGTGCCGCCGATGAAAAGTATTTTTGTCATAGCTGAGGTCGACTGATTGCCAGTCAAAACAAATCCCCCGCTGCTGACTTGCAAGGGGGGATTTGTTTCTGCAAATCTGCAGATCAATCAGTACCTGTTCAGGGTTGAGTTTTTGGAATCTGCGAAGCGCGCCATTCCTGCTCCCTTTG
>CAXNFZ010000102.1:0-9437 GCA_964201495.1 Chloroflexota bacterium
CAGCGGCCTTGACCCCGAACGTGGCGAACAGAAAGACGATGCCGATCCACAGCAGCGGCTGCGACGGGTCGGCGGCCACGCGCGTGGCGAGGTCGGCCATGTTCAGTGTGCCGTAGGCGGCGTAGAGCGAGCCGATGCCGATGAGCAGACAGATCGAGGTGATGATGCCGACGTAGAGATATTTCAGCGCAGCCTCGGCGCCGTTTGGATCGTCGCTTATCGCAGTGAGGCCGATGGCGGAGATGACCATCAGCTCAACCATGACGAAGATGTTGAAGATGTCGCCGGTGAGCATGGCGCCGGTGAGGCCGGTGACGAGTGTGAGGTAGAGCGGCAGAAAGAACGGGTAGCGCACAGCCGCGTCCTGCGCGCCGAGCGCGTAGATCAGGCCGAAGGTGGTGACGACCTGCACCATCAGCGCCATGAGCACGCCGAGTGCGTCGGCCATGATGGTGATGCCGAAGGGCGCCGCCCACGCACCCATTTGAAAGACAACCGGGCCGCTTTCGAAGACTTGCCACGCCAGGTAGGCTGTGGCGGCGCACGACGTGAGCAATGCGCCGAGCGACCAGCCGGCCTGCAGCGGACGGCGGCTGTGCAGCAGCACCGCGACCGACACGGCGCTGAGTGGAATCAGGAAGGGGAGGATGGCGAGATGGTTCACGAGGATGTCTTGCTTTTCTTCCGGGCGCACATGCTTCCCGGGAAATCCACACCTTAGTGCTTGAGTTCGTTGAGGTGTTCGAGGTCGTTCGTGGAGCGGCGCACGATGAGCACGCGCAGCAGCGCGAGCGCGGCGGTGAGCGTACCCATGCTGATGACGATGGCGGTCAGGATCAGCGCCAGCGGCAGTGCGTCGCTGCGCTGGCCGTAGGCTTTGGCGTACGAAGCGACGATGCCGTCGTACGCGCCGATCGACAGCAGGAACAGGTTCACCGCGTTCGAGACGATGACCATGCCGAGCGCGCTGCGTACGACGTTGCGCTGCAGCAGCGCGAAGATTCCTGCGGCGAAGAGCACGCCGATGGAGAGTGAGGTGATCAGTTGCATGGTGATTCGTGGAAGTAGTTGCTCGTTGCCGCGAAAGTGCATTGCGTTGATTTCACTCACTGAAATGTGCATCACGCTGACTGAAGGTCTGGATCATGAACGCGGCGCTGCCGAGCACTGCCAGGCAGATGGCGAGTTCGAACAGCCACGAGGTGCTGAAGAAGAAGCCGTCCGGCAGCGGCAGGCCGAGCAGCGCGCCGAAATCGAGCGGCGCAAAGAACGCTGCGCCGTTTTGCCCGGCGCCGAGCGGCGCGGGCAGGCCGAGCAGCGCCGGCGCAAGCGAGCCGAGGAACACGGTGAGCATGCCGGCGCCGATGAGCGCCGGCGGCCGCAGCCACTTGAGGCGCGTGCGCATTTCGTCCGCGCCGAAGATCAGATATTGGAAGGCCACCGCCAGCGCGATGATTACGCCGGCGGTGAAGCCGTCGCCAGGCTGATCGTGGCCATAGATCATGTGCACCAGGCCGATGACGACAGCGACGGGCAGGATGATTTCGGCGAGGATGCGCGCGAACGACGAGAGCTGCGCGCCGGCGATGCCGCGAATCGGTACTTGCGGCGCCGTCGGTGCAGCGACTGCAGGCAGTGATGGAAGTGGATGTTTCTTCACGGCGTAGCGCAGCAGTGTGAGGACGCTCAGGCCGGCCATGCTGAACACGGTGATTTCGATCATTGTGTCGAAGCCGCGGAAGTCAACGACGATGGCGCCGACGATGTCGCCCGAGCCGGTGAGCGGCTTGCTGCTGGCTTCGTAGTACGGCGTGACGACGCTGTCGCGCGGGCGTGAGGTGAGCGCGTAAAAGCAGATCGCGGCCATGACGAAGCCGGAGACGGCGGCGACGAGCAGGTTGCGCAGCTGGCTTTCGGGAGGCGCGATGTGGGCGAGCGCGCCGGCGCGCTTCGCCGCTTTTTTGTCCTGCTTCGACTGCGACTTTTCCTGCGGCACGCCGAACGGCCGCTGCAGGATGCCGCCGTCCTGCGGCAGCGATTTCAGCGCGAAGAGCAGCAGCGCGGTGGTGAGCACGTCGACGACGATCTGAACGAGCGCCACGTCGGGCGAGGGCTCGAGTGCGATCAGCAGCGCCATGGCGATGCCGGATGCACCGAGCGCGAGGATCGCGAGCACGTCGCGCTTCATGAGCAGTGCGGCGATGCTGGCGCCGCAGGTGACCAGCAGTGCGGCGATGCGCAGCCAGTTCAGCTCTTCGAGCGCCACGCGTGCTTCGGCGCCGAACGGCAGGCGGCCGAACAGCGCCACAAGCACGCCGATGGCGGTGAGCATGACGACGAGATAGCGGCGGATGCTGCCGTTCTGCAGGCGGCCGGCCAGCTTCGCGGCGGCGTCGATCGCAGCGAGCACGGCGCCGTAGATTTTCACCACGGCGAAGCGCGGCGCGGCGGCGTAGGCGTCGCGGTTTTGCCAGCGCGCGCGCAGGCCGAAGATGAGCGCGCCGCCGGCGATGGCGACGACACTGAGCGCCAGCGGCAGGTTGAAGCCGGTGAACAGGGCCAGGTCGACTTTGACTTTCGCGCCGTAGGCGGCTTTGGCGGCCGCGGCGATCAGCAGCGCCAGCGTCGAGTCGGTGGTCGAAGTGAACATGGGGATGATGGCGACGAGCAGCGACGCGATGGCAAGCAGCGCTGGTACGAGCAGCAGGCCGGGTGCGGCGTCGTGATCGGGCGCGTGCGCGTGTTTTGCAGCATCTTCGTCGAACTTGCTGGTGCGGCCGCGGCCGGCGCTGTGCGGCGCAGGAAGCGGCCCGGCGGCGGCGAGGCGGAAGCGCTGCGGGCCGAAGAACGTTTCGAGGATGAGCGAGCAGGCCTGCACGAGCATGAGCGCGCCGGTGGCGACGGCGGCGAGTGGGAAGGCCACCGCGGCGATCGTCGGCAGGTCGTGCGCGAGGACCGCGGCGAAGAGCGTCTCCTTTGCCAGGAAGCCGAACATCGGCGGGAGGCCGGCCATCGAGATCGCGGCGAGTGAGCCGACGACGAGCGTGCCGCGCATGGTGGTGCGCAGGTTCAGCGCGCCGAGTTTGCGCAGGTCGCGCGTGCCGGTCTGATGATCGACGATGCCGGCGATGAGGAACAGCGCGCCTTTGTAGAGCGCGTGCGCGAGCAGGCCGACGATGAGCGCCTTGAAGGCTTCACTTTCGCGCTGGCCGATCAGCAGCATGAGCGCGCCGAGCTGCGAGATGGTCGAATAGGCGAGCAGGCCCTTCAGGTCGTTCTGGCGCAGGCCGATGATGGCGCCGGTGAGCATGGTGACGAGGCCGGCGCTGCTGAGCAGCCAGAACCACAGGTCGGTGCCGCCGAGCGCCGGGTGGAGCCGCGCCATCAGGTAGATGCCGGCTTTGACCATCGTGGCGCTGTGGAGAAACGCGCTGGCGGGTGTGGGTGCGCTCATGGCGTTCGGCAGCCAGAAGTGCGCCGGAAACTGCGCGCTTTTTGTGAAGGCGCCGAGAGCGATCAGGCCGAGCAGGACCGGATAGAGCGCGCTTTCGCGCAGCACGTCGCCGCGCGTGAGGAGTTCGGCCAGATCGGTGGTGCCGGCGACCTGGGCGGCGATGACGAGGCCGGCGAGGAGGGCGATGCCGCCGCCGCCGGTGATGAAGAGCGCCATGAACGCGCCGCGGCGGGCTTCTTCGTGCTTGTATTTGTAGGCGACGAGCAGAAACGACGTGATGCTGGTCAGCTCCCAGAAGACGAAGAGCGTGATGACGTCACCGGCGAGCACGACGCCAAGCATGGCGGCCATGAAGGCGAGCATGTAGGCGAAGAAGCGCGCGTCGGATTCAGGGTGTGCGGCGTCGCCGTGCGGCGCGAAGTAGTAGCCGGCGTAGATCAGCACGAGCGTGCCGATGCCGGAGACGAGCAGCGCGAAGAGCAGGCTCAGGCCGTCGAGGTGCAGCGAAAAAGACAGGCCGAGCGACGGCATCCACGCCCACTGGGCGTGGAGCTTTTCGCCGCCGGTGACGGCCGGGAGTTGCGCGGCAAACAACGCAAACGCAGCGAGCGGCACGGCAGCGAGCAGCCAGCCGAGCAGGTGGCTGGGGAGTTTGCGGCCGACGACCGTTGCGGCGAGAGCCGCAACGGCGCAGGCGAGCAGAGGCGCCCCGAGAGCGAGGTCATTCATGGGAGGCATGGGAGGCATGGGTGGGGGAAGTATGCCGCGCTCTCCACAAAGCGATCGCGATGGTAAGCACGGTGATCGGCAGGACGAAGTAGAACATGACGTTGCTGAACATCGGCAGGGCCGCGTGCTCGTAGGCGTCGAGGATCAGATAAGCCGTGTAGGCGACGTAGTAAACGAGGAAGATCGCGCCTTCCCAGCGGGCGATGACATTGCCGGTGAAGAAGATCGGCAGGCAGGCGACGGCGACGGCGAGCATGACCGGGCCGTCGAACGCGTTGATCGAGGGTGGGACGCTGAGGCCGGCGGGGGAGGCGAGGGCCGAGGCGCCGAGGACGGCGAGGATATTGAAGATGTTGCTGCCGACGACGTTGCCGACGGCGATGTCGCGTTCGCCGCGGATCGAGGCGAGGATCGAGGTGGCGACTTCGGGCAGCGACGTGCCGGCGGCGACGATGGTGAGGCCGATGACGACCTCGTCGATGCCGAGCAGGCGGGCGAAGGCGATGGCGCCGTCGACGAGCCAGCTCGAGCCGATGACGAGCAGCACCAGACCGACGACGGCCAGGCCGATGTTGACCAGCGTAGTGCGTGTGCTCTGTTTTTCTTTCTCGCCGTATTCGCGGGTGAATTCATCCGTGGCGGCGGTGCCGGGCTTCTCGCGGCGCGCCTGCGCGATCTGGAAGACCGTGTATGCGACGATGCCGGCAAACAGCAGTATGCCTTCCCAGAAGGTGATCGTGCCGTCGAGTGCGAGCGCCAGATAGAGAAGCGAGACGCCGATCATGATCGGCACTTCGAGGCGGATCATCTGGCGGCCGACGACGAGCGGGGTAATCAAAGCTGAGATGCCGAGAATAAAGAGCACATTGAAGATGTTGCTGCCGACGACGTTGCCGACGGCGATGTCGGTGACGCCCTGCAGGGCGGTGCTGACGCTGACGGCCATTTCGGGCGAGCTGGTGCCGAAGGCGACGATGGTGAGGCCGATGACGAGCGGTGAAATACCGAAGCCGGCGGCGATGCGAGAAGCGCCGCGGACGAGCAGCTCTGCGCCGCCGATGAGCAGGCCGAGCCCGAGAATGAAGAGGACGATGGTAAGAATATCCATAATGGTGTGTGGGTCGTTGTTCAGGCCGGTCTTTTTCCTGTTGCGAACCAGGCGATTTATTGTTGTGACTGCTTCTGAATACTTCTGAAGTAAAAAGAATCACGTGGTTCGCAGGAAATAGCGACTTCGGTCTGAGCGATTACGTTTTCGGATGTGAACTGATTCGACTCGAAACCGCAGCGAGTATGCAAGTCGTGTGAACGATTTAGAGCTGGTTGGTGTTTTCTGCGTCGCGCAAATTTGTGTTTGCGGTGAGTGCGGCGTGGCGCAGCGCGGAGCGGTTGGCGAGGATGCGGCGGCCGGCGAGCAGGCCGACGACGCCGGCGGCGCCAACGAGGAGGATGACCTCCTCCCAGTAATCGATGGCGGCGATGACGCCGTGCCAGTGCTCGCCGAGCAGGTAGCCGGCGGCGGCGAGGCCGGTGTTCCACATGCCGGCGCCGAGGGCGGTGAAGAACAGAAAGCGGGGGATGTGCATGCGGGTGACGCCGGCGGGCAGCGAGATCAGGCTGCGCACGAGCATGATCAGGCGGCCGAAGAAGACGACCAGATCGCCGCGGCGTTCGAAGAAGCGGAAAGAACGATCGAAATCAGCTTCATTGATGAGGGCGTAGCGGCCGTAGCGCCCGATCCAGTTGCGCAGGCGAGCGAGCGGGATGGTGGCGCCGAGAAAGTAGAGCAGAAGTGCGCCGGCGAGTGAGCCGACTGTGGCGGCGGCGACGACCAGTCCGAAATCGAGACGGCCGTCGGCGGCCACCAGGCCGGCGAATGGCATGACCATTTCGCTCGGGATGGGCGGAAAGACCGTTTCGAGGAACATGACCAGGGCAATGCCGGCATAGCCGAGCCAGAGCACAACGCCCTCGATCCAGATGCGCATACTTTCAATGATTTCGGACAACCCACACCTCTCGTTGATTCGTTTTCAGTTAATGAAACCCAATGAAAGCCCCTGATCGGGGGCTTCTACTGCAGTCGTATTTGGGAATAGGCAACGGCTCAGGCCCAAATTAGTATTTCCCGCGAAACACGCGCTTCCTTCCCCCGAAGGGGGAAGGAAGCGCGTGTTTCGCGTTGAAAAACTGGCTGGCCTGAGTAGCTGCGGGAAAAGAAAAACGGCGAGGCCATCACGTAATGTGATGGTCTCGCCGATGTTTTCTCATCCGATCCACCGGGCCGGCTGCACGAAAGATGCAAGCGACCGTATTGACGATGAATCACTGCGGCCGACTTGATTCGGCTCGCGGGCTACTCCCCAGCAACGAGGCGTATTTATAGCGTGTTGCCGGTGTGAAGTCAATAGATTTTCAGGAAACTCTTATGCGGAAGACGGGCGACGGCTACGTCACGCTCTTGCGCACGCTAAATTGCGGCTGGTCCCATGTGCGGCTGGAGAGGATGTGACGCAGGGCGTCGACGGCGTCCCAGATATCCGTGAAGCGGGTGTAAAGGGGGGTGAGGCCAAAGCGCAGGATATCGGGAGCGCGAAAGTCGCCGACGACGCCGGCGGTGATGAGCGCCTGCATGATTTCGTAGGCGTGCGGGTGGTGAAAGGAGACTTGGCTGCCGCGCATGGCGGGGTCGCGCGGGGTGGCGAGGCGCAGATCGAAACCGGCGCAGCGCTGGTCGACGAGAGCGATGAACAGGTCCGAGAGGGCGAGCGATTTGCGGCGCACATCGGCCATATTCGTGGAGAGAAAGAGATCGACGCCGCATTCGAGCGCGGTCATGCTGAGGACGGGCGGGGTGCCGCAAATGTAGCGGGCGACGCCGTCGGCGGGGGAATAGAGGGGATCGAAGGCGAAGGGCTGGGCGTGGCCGAGCCAGCCGGAGAGCGGCTGGCGAAATACGTCCTGGTGGCGGCGGGCGACGAACAGGAATGCCGGGGCGCCGGGGCCGCCGTTGAGGAATTTGTAGCCGCAACCGACGGCGAAGTCGGCGTCGCAGGCGTTCAGATCGACGGGGACGGCGCCGGCGGAGTGGGCGAGGTCCCAGAGCGTGAGGGCGCCGGCGGCGTGCGCGACGCGGGTAAGGGCGGCCATGTCGTACATGCGGCCGGACTTGTAATTGACGTGTGTGAGGAGCAGGACGGCAGTCTCGTGGTCCAGATGCTGTTCGATTTCAGATTCGTCGACGAGGCGCAGTTCGTGGCGGTTGCCGAGCAGCTGAGCGAGGCCCTGTGCCATGTAGAGGTCGGTGGGGAAGTTGTCGGCGGTGGACAAGATTACTGTGCGGTCAGGACGCAGGGCGAGGGCGGCGGCGAGAGTTTTGAAGACATTGATCGAGGTCGAGTCGGTGACGACGACTTCCCCGGCGCTGGCGCCGATTAACTGGGCGATCTTGTCGCCGATGCGCATCGGCATTTCCATCCAGCCGGAGCGGAGCCAGCTGGTGATGAGTCGCTCGCCCCATTCTGTTTGGATGGCGTGATTCAGGCGTTCGTGTGATGCGGCAGGCAGTGCACCGAGCGAGTTGCCGTCGAGGTACACGATCCCGGCCGGCAGAACGAACTTCGAAAACATCGACTGCAGCTCATCTGTTTCGTCGAGGATGCGGCAGTTGTCGCGAGATAGTGTGGAGAGAGTACTGGAATTTGTAGTCATGACGTGATTCGGGGATTCAACCATTCAACCAGTGATGAATTGAGTATGCGATCGTGCTGATTTGCTGCTATCCAGCTTGTTTTTTGTTGACCTATGCAGAAAAGATGTAACTACTCAGGCCATCCATTTTTCCAACGCGAAACGCGCTATTCCTTCCCCCCGAAGGGGGAAGGAATAGCGCGTTTCGCGGGAAATACTGATTTAGGCCTGAGTAGTTACGAAAAGATCGGTTGGGGTAACTGTATCTGAGCAGGCTGGTTGCTCGTCAATTGTTACGAATTTTCGTAGTCTGGTGAGTTATATAGTGTTATAATTATTCAGTCCGGCATTAGAATAGTAACCGACTAGTCACATACATAGTTTTGCGAATAACAGATACTGTCAGAATGATGGGTGATTAAGAGCAGCTATTTTTCCTAAAGTGCATGAATTTTTGGAACGACTCGGTTTCTAGTGGAAGCTCCCGAATATCATTCTTGTTTGCTCGAACGAGAGTGCCATTCGCAGATCGAACTGTGGAAGTCTGAATTGTTGTGAAAATTTTGATTTTGGAAGGGAAGTAGCTCACTTGCAGGGGTTGGGAGACTTCTCAGGCAGGTCAGTCTCATTGCGAAACACGTTTTGCCTGGGGGATAAGGGGGTAAGAGATCACGTGTTTTGTGGAGGGAAGTCGATCTGTGGCTGAGTAGTGATGGCTGAGAGTAGTTTCGGCTGAGCTGGCTGAGTTTGTATTTCGTAGATACGCATGTCGTCGACAAAATGTGGTGGGGTGACAAATTTTCATATTGGAAGCGGGGTGCAGTTTTCTTGCAGTTTTCTTGCAGTTTCCTTAATGAAGAATACGTGGAACATTTTGCAGATGGACGTGTAAAAAATGGAGCAATCCATGATTTGGGAAGATCGGTGGATTTGATTGCCGATTGATGCAGGTCTGTACCCGCTCAGCACGAAGTGCGAGGCCGGAACGTAGCAGCAACATAAATAACGGAGGATCAGTGGCACGCAGAAAGAGTACTGAATACGGCAAGCGATACACGCTGGAGCAGAAGCAGGCGATCATGAAGGCGTGGCATGAGGAATTGTGGAAATCCTCGCCGCAGCCGAAGAGCGCCTTCTGCAAAGTGAACGGCATCTCGACGATTACACTGGATAAGTGGTTGTCGTCGGCAGATGCGCCTGCGCTGGTGCAGTTTGAAGAGGGCGAAGACGGAGGCCAGGCTGTGATCGTCGCCGGAGTGCGCAGCGAAGCGGCGCCGGTGCATGAAATGAGCACCGACAGCGTGGCAGCATTGATCCGTGCGATCAAACAGCATCAGGCAAGTATCGACGAGCTGAAGAATCGGTTGCGGCACTGGGTGGACACCCTTTAGGCAATTCGTTCGGCAGCCACGCAGGCCGTCGCAATCTGAATTCTCGCAACTCCTCGGGCCAGTCACAATTGCCCACTACAAAATATGCTGTCTCTCTCTCCTGCGCGAATGCGTGAAAGGGAGTGACTAAATCTGGGGAGTGCGCAAAGCCCAATTGGTATCCGCGAAACACG
>CAXNFZ010000103.1:0-9350 GCA_964201495.1 Chloroflexota bacterium
TCGATCATGCTGCACCGCTCGCGTGTGCCTGACGCTGCTTCGTTTTCTTTTCGAACTGTTGGATGGTTGATCTTTTGGCTGGGTCACCCCAGCATTGTGCCAAAACTCACCCTTGACGTTTGTTCCCTTTTCTTAAGTTGAGGGTGATGCCGTCAGGCAAAGTCGTGGTTCAAGGCGCCGATACTCAGATTCGCGTCCGAGGGCATAGCGCACCTGCCGCACGATCGAGCTTGCAACATAACGCGGCAACGCAGCGAACTGCCCCGCAATCCGCCAGAGTTGTCTGGCAGGCGTTCGAGTGTATCCCTGTCGTCCGCGATACATCGTGTCGAGCAGCACTTCGCCGAAGCCGTACTGCCGGTATTGTCGAGCCAGCCCAGCGTATGTAGAGCGATGATGATGCTGCACCACAGCCCCCGGCGCCCAGTGCAGCCGGCATCCGGTACACAGATGCACGCGCCAGGCGAGGTCGACGTCGTCACCTGTAACCAGTCGCTGGTCGAAGCCGCCGACCCGTTCCAGTGCCGCGCGCCGATACGAGGCATTTGCCGTATACAGATCGGGCAGGTACACGCGCGATCCTTCGGAATAGCTGTTCAACGGAGAATGCATTTCGGCGAACTGCTCCACCACGCTGCGGCTGGGGTGTGCATACGCCACGATCGGCCCGCCGACGCCGGCAACAGCCTCATCCACATACGCAGCGGCAAGTGACCGCAGCCAGCCGCGCTCCGGCAGACAATCAGCATCCGTAAAAGCAATAATCTCCGCCGTCGACGCGCGCCAGCCGACGTTGCGGGCAGGCGCCGGCCCGCGCAATGTGCTGCGAAGCAAACGCACCGGAAGCTGCGCTGCAATCTCCGCAGTGCCGTCGGTCGAACCATTTTCTACAATCAGGATTTCGCGCAGTTCCGGCGGGTAATCCTGCTCAAGCAGGCTGCGCACACATGCTTCGATCGTCTGGGCGCCGTTGTACACCGGCACCACTACACTTATCCTCGGCGTTTTCATTATTTTTGCAGCGGCTCAGACCAGTCAATTTCCCATTGCATGTTTTGCAGGAGATATCAATCCGGGTCTGAGTACTTACCTGTTTTAGTCACCTGATTTGTGTCGAAGTAGTCACTACTCAGGCTTCATTAAGTTCATTTTTTGAGATCATTTTTTGAGATCATTTTTTGAGATCGCTGGATGAAATCCCTGATTCACTACGCCAGCTGACGACTTTCGGACTGCGGTCTTGTTGCCCCCACCACCGCGGCCATCGCAACTTTCCAGAACCCGCGATTCGAAAGCAGCTGCGGCTCACAGGACAGCGCGGGCAACATATGACGCCACGCGCCATTTCTGAGCCAGCCGTCACCCTGCATGTTAGGCTGATCTGAGACCAAATCCTGCATGAGATTAGTGAGATGGTGCGGGGTGAAGTGCACGGCAACGGGTGTGAAAAGCCGAACCAGCGAGCGCCGCAAGTGTGTGTTCGGCGGGATCAACCGGGCCGCAAAGGCGAACAGAGATGAGTCAGAACAACGGAAGTGGGCCGATGGCCGTGACCAGCGTCGACGGAAGCAATGAAGTCGTAGTGCGGCAGAAGCGACGGACATTCACGGCGGAATACAAACGCCGGATCGTGCTGGAAGCCGAGCAGATGACCGAAGAGGAACGCGGCGCACTGCTGCGGCGGGAGGGCCTGTATTCAAGTCACCTGAGTGAATGGCGACGAGCGCTGCGAGAAAAGGGACTGGTTGAGAAGAAACGCGGCCCGGCGGCGAACCCCGACCGCGAACGCATGCGGCAGCTGGAGCGGCGGAATGCCCGGCTGGAGGCGAAACTGAAGCAGGCGGAGCTGATCATCGCGGCACAAAAAAAGTTGGCCGAAGTGCTTGGGACGATCCTGCCGACGGAGGAAGAGGTGCTGGGTTACGCACGCGATCGTTGAAGACGGCGCGTGACGTGGTGGAGGAACTGCGTGGTCGGGTGCCGGTGGCGACGCTGTGCACCAATCTGGGACTGCCCCGCGCAGCGTGGTATCGCGATGAGCGGGCTCACGCCCGGTGTGGATTGGGTGACGCTGACGGGAAGGAATGCACGCCGGTCCAACGTTCCGCACCGCCGAATGCACTCTCTGCGGATGAGCGAACGATGATCCGTCAGACGCTGAACAGCCCGGACTATGCCGACCTGGCCATCCCGCAGGCACAGACAAAACTGCTGGACGCGGGGGTGTATCTGGGTTCAACCAGCACGATGTATCGGGTCATGCGCGCCCATGGCGAAGTGCGCGAGCGGCGCGCACAGACGCCGCCTCAGCCGCAACGATCGGCGCCGGTGCTGTGCGTGACGGCACCCAATCAGGTGTGGTCGTGGGACATCACCCTGCTGCCTGGAATCGGATTGTTGTACTGTTTGTATGTGCTGCTGGACGTCTTCAGTCGCTACGTCGTCGGATGGCTGCTGTCCGAGCGGCAATCGGGCGAACTGGCCGGCGGGATGATCGTCGAAGCGATGCGCCGCCAGAATCTCTTGATCGGCGCGAATCAGACCATACCGGCGCACGCACTGACGCTGCTGTCCGACAACGGCGGACCGATGCTGGCCAAGCCGCTGATCGCGTTGATGGACGATCTTGATGTGCGACGGGTCTACTCTCGGCCGCACACGCCGAACGACAACGCCTATTCCGAGTCACAGTTTCGCACCATGAAATATCGGCCAGGGCATCCTGATCGATTCGAGAGCATGCTGGACGCACGCGGCTGGTCGCAGTCGTTTTTCGGTTGGTACAACCATCAGCACTACCATTCCGGCATCAGCATGCTGCCACCAGCGGCAGTGCATGAAGGTCGGGTCGAGCAGCACCTCGAGGTGCGACGTCGGACGATGGCCGCAGCATTTGAGGCGAACCCAGTCCGCTTCGGACATCGCATGCCAATTCTGAAAGGACCACCAACGGAGGTGTGGATCAATCGTCCGGCTGAGATTCCGGGCTTGGTCGATCTGTCAAAACTCAAAAAACTTTGATCCGATTTTGTCTCATTGGCTTGACAACTGCCAGATTCGCCTCCCCCGCTTTGCGGGGGAGGCGAATCTGCCGGACAAAACTTATGGACAGGAACTTAGAGCCCCACCTGCGCGGCGCTCAGGTCCCACAGCCGCTTCGCTGCAGCAGGATCGGTCGCTGCAGCCGAGGCGCGCGCCGGGCGCGAGTCGGAGAAATAGCGGCCTGACACACCAGCTGCCTGCTGCGACGACGCAAGATAGATGCTCGTCTGCGCGCCCTTTTCCGGAGAAATCGTGAAGAGCGGCCACAGCGCGTACAACAGCTTCCACACCGGGCCCTTGTTGCCGTGCCCGAACTCAGTGTTCACCGCGCCCGGGTGAAGCGCGTTCGACAGCAGCCCGGTGCGTTGCGCAAATTCATTGCTAAACAGAATATTGGCCAGTTTGGAGTGGCCGTATGCCTGCCAGCCGGAATACTTCCCCGCGAACTGCAGGTCATCAAATCGAATGCCGTCACGCGCCATCCAGTGCGCATTCGACGAGACGTTCACGACTCGCGCCGCCGGCGCAGCCTGCAGCAGGGGCAGCAGCCGATTGGTCAGCAGAAAATAGCTCAGGTGGTTCAGCGCCCACGTCATCTCGATGCCGTCGGCAGTAAGCCGGCGATCTTCAAAAATCCCGCCAGCGTTGTTCACCAGCACATCGATGCGCGGCAGCATGGACGCAATTTCGTCCGCCGCACGGCGCACGTGCACCTGCTCAGACAAATCGGCTGCCACATAGCGAGGCGCCGCCTTGCCCGTTTCCTGCGCAATCTGCTCAGCAATCCGCGCACATTTCTCCGCACTGCGGCTCACAAGCACAACCTGCGCGCCAGCGCGCGTCAGTTCGCGCGCAGTTACAAGACCGATTCCAGCCGTAGCACCGGTGACAACAACAAAATTTTCCATGTTCAGATTTTGAAACTACTCTGCCGATCAATGTTTTCTCGCGAGCCATGCCCATTGGAAAAAACTTTCAGTCGCAGGACGGAAGCGGCGATTCACTATTTTCGTAACTACTCAGGCCTAAATCAGTATTTCCCGCGAAACGCGCTATTCCGTCCCCCTTCGGGGGAAGGAATAGCGCGTTTCGCGTTGGAAAAATAGATGGCCTGAGTGGTTGCCTATTTTCCAGGGTGAATCTCAACGCTGGTGCCAAGTCCGCAGCCCGCTCGTGCTGCTGCGCCAATCGAGCCAGCGCACTTGGCACAACGAGGCGCTCGAGCACTTTAAAAAGTTCGCTCGAGCGCGCGTCTAAACCAAGGCAGAGATGCTCGCAGAAAATACGTAACTGCTCAGGCCTAAATCAGTATTTCCCGCGAAACGCGCTATTCCTTCCCCCTTCGGGGGGAAGGAATAGCGCGTTTCGCGTTGGAAAAATAGATGGCCTGAGTGGTTGCCTGCATGCAGCTACTGGCTGAGGCCGTATTCTGCGTGGCGCACGATCGACCGGTTCTCGAACGGCCAGTAGACAATCAGCGCTCGCCCGACGATCAGCTCCGACCCGACCGGGCCGAGCATGCGCGAATCCTGGCTGAACGACCGGTTGTCTCCCATGATGAAATACTGGTCATTGCTGAGCGTCCACGTCGAAGCCCCGCCGCGCGGGCCGGAGTCGGCGCCAGACGGCAGATACGGCTCGTCGAGCGCCGTGCCGTTCACCAGGACGCGACCAGAGCGCAGCTCAATCACATCACCCGGCACCCCGATCAGGCGCTTGATCAACTCGATGCCCTTTTCACTCGGGGATTCGACGATCACCACGTCGCCACGCTCGAGCCAGCTCATGCGCGGCGCGATGCGGTCCACGAGCAGGCGCTCGCTCTCGTGATAGTTCGGCTCCATGCTGCGGCCGATGATGGCGTAGTTGCCGATCGTCATGCGCGCGATCGTAAAAATCACGGCGAACAACGCTACGGTTTCGACGATTTCGCGCAGAATCGCTGCACCGGACGCAGCGGAGGCTTCTGCCTGTGCTGCAACAGCTGCCCCGGCAGATTCATGATTCGTGTCTGTCATTTGCATCAAGTGCTTCAAGCGCCCTACATCCAGCCGCGCGCCACAATGTTTTGATAGCTGGCGCGAATGGACTCGATTTCTCCCTTCGGGCACTGATCCTGCTCGACAATATACCAGTCCGCTCCGGCCGCGTCGCCGGCCGCGAGAATCTTGTCGAAATCGAGGCAACCTGCGCCGACGATCTCGAACCCACGCGCGTCGTCGTTCGTCATGTCCTTGATGTGCACCAGCGGCACGCGGCCGGCATAGCGCCCGAGGTAGGCAGCGGCATCTTCGCCGCCCTTCGCCACCCAGTACACGTCCGATTCCCATTTCAGCAGGGCCGGATCGGTGGCAGCGAACAGCGCATCGAGCATATACGCGCCGTCGACCTTCGTTTCGAACTCGAACGCATGATTGTGATAGAAAAATGTGATGCCGTGCCTGGCAGCCTCAGCGCCGGCGCGCTGCATCAGATCGGCTGCGCGGCGAATGCCTTCCGCGGTGCGGTACTGTTCGGCAATCCACGCCACGCCGAGGTATTTTGCTCCCAGAGCGGTGTAATCAGCCAGCGTCTTCTGCAGATCGCCGTCGACCGCATCGATGCCGCAATGACCGCTGACCACCTGCAGACCCAGGTCATCCATGACCTTGCGCAGTTCAGTCGCGCTCATGCCGCCCATGTTGCCTGCCAGCTCGACGCCCTTGTAGCCGATCTCCGCGACCTGCTTCAACGTGCCGAGGTAGTCTTTTTTCATCGTCTCGCGAACCGTGTAGAGCTGAACACCGATCTTTCTCATGATGCGCACATTGTCGCGCACATTTGCAAAGAACAGGCACCACGAGGCGCATTCGCCCCAAACGCCGGATACACCCCAGAATGGATTCCCCGCAGGACCGGCCCGTATAATCCCCGGTATTCGAGGTGATCCATGAAAAAGGAGGCGAAGGTAAATGCGCTCCCCCTGTTCCCATTAAACGTCGTCCTATTTCCAGGGCAGTCGCTTCCTCTGCACATTTTTGAACCGCGCTATCGCGTCATGATTCAACAGTGCACAGAAAACAACGAGCCCTTTGGCATCGTGCTGGCCTACGAACCGGACATCCCGGTGGAGATCGGCACTACTGCGCGTGTGACGGAAGTCAAGCAGCTGCCAGACGGCCGCATGGACATCGTCACGATGGGGGAAAGTCGTTTTCGCATTCACTCGATTCGTCAGAGTGAACACGGATATCTGCTCGGCGAAGTCACGCTCCATCCCTTCTCCGGTGAGCCGGAACCCAGCCGAACGAGCTCGCTGACGAAGGTGATGCGCCGCTATCTTCAACTGCTCTCGGCTGCCAGCGGCATGCGGCTGCGCGTGGATCAGATGCCGACCGACCCACTTGAGCTCGCCCTATTCGCCGCGATCGCGCTGCGACTTCCGCTGGACGAAAAGCAGGCGCTGCTCGACGAGGAAACACTCGGCGGACTCATGCAGTCTGAAATCGAATTTCTGTCAGTGGAGAACCATCAGACTGCCATCGCCATGGCTGCGATCGTGCCGCCCGAAGACATGCACGGCTTTTGCCGCAACTGACATCACTACGACATCACTACTATGAAGATCGTCCTCGATTGCATGGGCGGCGACTTCGGGCCCGGCCCGAACGTCGAAGCCGCGGTGAATATTGCGCGCACGAGGGGCTACGAAATCGTGCTCGTGGGCAAGCAGGAACTGTTGCGGCCGCTGCTGGTGCAGCACAACACCGCCAACCTGCACCTGCCAATCGTGCACGCGTCGGAAGTGATCGAAATGCACGAGCACCCGGCGCATGCCGTCAAGGCCAAGAAAAACAGCTCGATGGTCATCGGCATGCAGATGGTGAAAAATGGCGATGCTGACGCCTTCGTCACGATGGGCAATACGGGCGGTGCACTGGCGGCCGGCCTCTTCCACCTCGGTCGCATTCGCGGCGTG
Source organism: Chloroflexota bacterium (assembly GCA_964201495.1). Lineage (GTDB taxonomy): Bacteria > Chloroflexota > Anaerolineae > J036 > Brachytrichaceae > CANJQH01. Next base: position 7,001 of record CAXNFZ010000103.1, read on the forward strand.
CTGCGCCCGTGCCTGTCGTCTGCCTTCCCCACGGCGCGCGGCTGGGTACTTCTGGCAGACCTCGGCGCCAACACCGACTGCAAGCCCGAATGGCTCGCACAGTTCGCTCTGATGGGCAGCATCTACTCTGAACGAGTCATGAACGTTCGAAACCCGCGCGTCGCGCTGGTTTCGAACGGCGAAGAAGAAACCAAGGGCAGCGAACTCGTCCAGACTGCCCATCAGCTGCTCAAGAAACTGCCGATCAATTTCATCGGCAATGCCGAAGGCCGCGACCTGCCGGCGGGCAATGCCGACGTGTTCATCACAGACGGCTTCACCGGGAACGTGATCGTCAAAGTCTCCGAGGGCATGGGATCGTTCATCAACGGCATGCTCAAGGAAGAAATCATGCGCAACCTGAAAAACAAGCTCGGCGGGCTCCTGATTCGCGACGCCGTTGCGCGCGTCAAGAAGCGCACCGACTATGAGGAAATCGGCGGCGCGCCACTTCTCGGCGTCGACGGTGTTGTCATCATCGGTCACGGACGCAGCAAAGCCCGCGCGATTTCCTCGGCACTGCTGCGTGCAGCAGAGACGGTCGACCGCGGCGTCGTCAGTGCAATCGAAAGCGGGCTGGCAGCACTGCCTTCGACGTAATGCAGTTCCAATAGTCCGAAGTGCGCAAGCGACCAGGTGAAATCAAGTGAATCCAAGTGAACCAAAAAATGCTGCGATGCAGCCCCGACACCACGTCTGTGTCCTCTCCGCACCCTGCCCAGGGAATGCGGAAGCACATCGCGCGTGTGCCCGGCAAGCAACGGCTCATCGCTGCCAATTGCTGAGTATTTACTCCCATGGCTAGACCCAAACGCTTCTCCGCCCTGCGCTCGATCCCGAGCATGATTCTGCGCCGGCCACGCGTCAGCGCCGCCCTGCGCAGGCGTGTGGTCGTGACTGGCATCGGCGCGCTCACGGTGCTCGGGCTGAACATGCAGGAGACCTGGGCCGGTTTGACCGCCGGCCGCAGCGGCATCGCGCGCATCACGCAGTTCAACCCAGAGGGCTTCACTGTGCAAATCGCCGGCGAAGTCAAAGGGTTCGACCCAGCGAAGTTCATCGAACCGAAGGAAATTCGGCGCATGGCGCGTTGCTCGCAGCTGGCCGTCGCTGCAGCTCGCGAGGCACTGCAGGACTGCGGACTGCGCATCGGCACGGATATTCCCGCTGAGCGCGTCGGCGTCGTGATGGGCACGGCACTCGGCGGCTTCGAAATGTCCGACGGCGCCATGGTCGAGTTCCGCAAGTACGCCTTCCGGCGCGGCAATCCGTTCGCGCTGCCAGCCGCCCTGCCGAACGCGCCCGGACACCACATCAGCACGCATTGCGGGGCGAAAGGCCCGCTCAGCACGGTCGTCGCAGCCTGCGCAAGCGGAACACAGGCGCTCGGTGACGGCGCCGAAATGATCCGCAACGGCAAGGCCGATGTGGTCTTCGCCGGCGGCGTCGAATCCGCGGTAATCGAAGGTGCGATCGCATCGTTCACGCTCATGCGCGTGCTCAGCACCTGCTGCAACGACACCCCTGAACAGGCGCAGCGCCCGTTCGACGCGACACGCGACGGCTTCGCATACAGCGAAGGCTGCGTGGTGATGATGCTCGAAGACTACGATCGTGCAATGGCGCGCGGAGCGCATATCTATGCCGAAATTCTCGGCATGGGCATTTCGTCGGATGCGCACCACATCGCCATCCCGGATCCGACCGGCGCCGGCGCCATTCGCTCGATGCGCTGGGCGCTGCAGGATGCCGGCGTCGATCCGTCGCGCGTGCAATACATCAATGCGCATGGCAGCGCTACAGCGACCAATGACGCACTTGAAACCGCTGCGATCAAAGAGGTATTCGGAAAACGCGCCTACGATATTCCGGTCACCAGCACGAAGAGCATGGTCGGACACGCAATGGGCGCCAGCGGCGCAATCGAGGCGCTCAGCACGATCCTGACGCTCGAGCGCGGCATCATTCCTCCCACGATCAATCTGCACCATCCCGATCCAGCCTGTGATCTGGACTACGTGCCGAATGTCGCCCGCGCCCAGGAGGTCGACCTTGCACTTTCAAATTCGTTCGGCCTCGGCGGCCAGAACGCATCGATCGTTCTCGGAAAAGTTTAGAAGCGACTTTCAGGCTCCACCTGATTTGTCATCAGCCACGTCCTGATTCACATCCCAGCTCAACCAGTTCGGGCCTGGTGTTTCAATCCCGTCATTCTTTTGCACGTTCACCTCAGGAATCAGATCGGCCTGCGACTAAGTTCCTGTCCATAAGTTTTGTCCGGCAGATTCGCCTCCCCCGCAAAGCGGGGGAG
>CAXNFZ010000104.1:0-9156 GCA_964201495.1 Chloroflexota bacterium
CCTATTCCCTATTCCCTATTCCCTATTCCCTATTCCCTAGAAAATACAGCCGGCTCGAATTCGGCTCCAGCACGTCTTCGAATTCGGCGGCGTGGCGCGCGAGAACGCGGTCGTCGTAGAGATCGCGGACGATGGCGACGGTGCGCGGCAGTTTGAATTTTCGCGCGCCGCCGGCGACGGTGTGTACGTTCAGCAGTGAGGCGGATGCGTGCAGTACGTCGCCGGCCTCGCTGTACAGGTGCACGCCGGCGTGTCGCGCGATGCCGCGCAGCACTGCGGCCGGGATGCCCGGCGACGCCAGCCACACCGCCTGCCATCCGTCGTTCTGCTTCACGACGAAGCCGGGTTTGCAGCGGCCCATCGCCGTAACCACCTGGCCGATCACACGTGCGTCGGGGTCCACAGAGTGAAATACCGGGCCGAGTGCGCTGTCGGTTCCCCAGAAGAAATCCTGCGGCAATGTGCGCGTGATCTCGTGTGTGAAGTCTGTGGCGTGCATGCGCATCGGCCACGGATAGTCGCTCTTGCCGAAGCGAATGCCGGTGAGCTCGGTCATGTGTTCGAGCGCCGGCGCGTCGTTCAGGTAGCCGGCGCCGTGCACGAACACGGCTGTGACTCCGCTGTTGTGCAGCCGCCTCTGCAATTTCGCGCGTCGTGCGGCATCGAGCCGCCACGGATTCAGGAAAACGAGCAGCTTGTAGCGGTTGCGCACCAGCGCTTCGTCGAGGTAATCATCGAGCAGCAGCACGTCGTGCGGGGCGCCGAAGCGCGCCAGCCCGAACACGCGCTGGTAGAACACGCCGGCGCGGTTCATGTCGTTGCGCAGGGATTCGTACAGGAAGCTCTCGTCGTCGATGATCACGGCCGTCTCGGACTGCGGCGTGTTGTCGAGTTCGAGATTCATGCGGCCGATGCGCATGAATTTTTCGAGCCACGGATGAAACACGCCCGGCTCGTTCTGCGGCTGTTGTTCGTAGCTGCGCGGCGGCCAGTCGGCCAGCCACCAGATGCCGAAGCCGTGCGTGGCCGCGTAGCCGAAGCAGCGCTGATGAATCGCCACGGCGTGCTCCGGCCGGAAGTTGCGGCCGTTCGCGTCGAAGAGATTGTGCAGCCGCGAATCTTCTTCGTAGAGATATAGCTTGCCGTGCAGCCGCGCGGATTCGCTCGCGGTCATCGAAAGCCCGTCGCCGCCCAGCCCGCGAAAGGCATAGCCGTACGGGCTCACCAGGAAATCAACTTCCGGCGCGCGCAGGACCGTGCGCAGGCCGAGGTGGCCGCTGCGCTGAATGGTCGAATATGATCCGTCGACCGCGCCGCCGAAGTAGTTGTCGTTCCACGCCTGATCGAGGATGTAACCGTAGAACGCGCCGGCGAGTTTGTCTCCGCCGGTGATGTCCTTTACGTGGCGGCACTGCGCGATTAATCGCTCGGCCACCAGGTCTGCGAGATTCTGCAGGTAGTCGATGGCGTGCTGTTCGGAAGCGGGGTCGCGGAAACTCATGTGGCGCGCTTCGAGCAGGGCTGCGTTGGCCGGCGGCTGCGCCGTTTCCAGCGTGATGTGCTCGTCGTTCCACGCGCAGCGCAGCGCGTCGTCGTCACTGTACTTCGCGCGCAGCCACGCCCGGAAGCGGCGCTGCATCGGCGCGCTGTAGTCGCCGGTCAGCGGCGTCATCGAGGTGACGTTCTTGACCCATTCGCCGCAGATGCCGGGGCACACCTGGTAGGCGATCACGCAGTCGTAGAGCCCCTGTGCGCGCAGATAGTGCACCAGCCGGTCGAGGTATTCGAGCACATGCGCGTGCCAGACGTCGGAGGCGTACGATGCGTTGAGCCGCGAGCCGTCGGAAGCGACTTCGCATTCGTCGGGGAAGCGCTCGTTGAACCACGGGCCGCTTTCGAGATAGATGCGCAGATGGAAGAGCGCCTGCGGATCTGCGGCGAGCACCGCGCGCAGCAGGCGGCTGGCTTCCTCAAGGTCGGCGTCGGGCGTCGCCGGTGCGACCGCGCCGCACCACGACGGCGCGATGCCGACGGCGTTCATGTGCACGCCGGCGCGCGCGAATTCGCGCACGGCGTAGTCGTTCTGATACGAACCATCTGGATCGAATCCGCCCGCCAGCCAGTGCATGGCGGCGTAGACGGGCTCACCGTTCAGGAACAGCGTCGGCGTGCCGTTGTGGGGGCGGACGTGGGCGGAAGGCATTTCAGAATTTGGATTTCACATTGCGCATTGCGCATTTCACATTGCACATTTCACATTTGGCATTGCACATAGAAGACCTCACATTCATATGGGTGCATAGTATTCGACTGTGCAATGAGAATCGCGAAATGTGCAATGTGCAATGCCAAATGTGCAATGTGCAATGTGCAATGTCAGATGACCAGTGTTCGATCGAACTCCGACAGCCGCACGAACGCGCCGCTTTCGTCGCACCAGTAGTCGTCTTCGATGCGGACGCCCCAGCCGCCGCGTGGGTCGTCGGGGTAGTACAGGCCGGGCTCGTTGCAGATGATGGTGCCGCGCTCAAAGTATTCGTCGGCCCGGGTGCCGCGCAGCGACATGTACGGCGCCTCGTGCACGTCCAGCCCGAAGCCGTGGCCGAGGCCGTGGTAATAGCCGCTGACGGAGCTGAAGTCCTTGCGGCTGGTGCTGTGGCCGGCTGTCTCGAACATGTCGCAGGCCATTTCCTGCACGTCGTGCGTGAGCGTGCCGACGACGAAGGCGCGTTCGGCGGCGGCGTGCACCTGCATGACGGTTTCGTAGGCCTGCTGTACGTGATCGGGTGCGTATCCCAGGCACCATGTGCGCGTGATGTCGGCGTAGTAGCCGCCGGGGCCGGGCGGATAGATGTCGAACACGATCGTCTGCCCCTGGCGAATCACGTCGCTCGGCGTGCCGGCGCTGTGGCCGATGGCCGAATCGCGCCCGGTCGAAAAGATGCAGTCGTGGTAATTCATGCCGAGGTCGAGCGCGCTGCGGCGAATGAACGCCTTGGCGTCGCCGATGGTGAGCAGTGCACCGTTATTTTTGACGAGCGCGCCGTCGACTAAGCGATGGCTGCGCAGAAAATCGCGCGTGGCGCCGATGACGTTTTCGGTGAGGTGAACCGACTGCCGAATCAGCCCGGCCTCGTGCGCACTTTTCGTGCGGCGCGCTGCGGTGATCAGGTCGTTCTCGGACTCGACGACGACGTCGCATACTTCTGCGCGCGACAGGTCGTTCAGCAGATTGAAAGAGCGGCCGACGGAATCGGCGCCGTAGAAGCCGACGCGGCCGGTCACGCCGAGGTCGCCGAACATGCGGCGCAGCAGCTCGACCTGCGCCCGGCGCCGGTCTCCGCCGAGCGAGCGGATGATGTCCGGCATGCGATACGTCTCGTAGTTGAGCAGCGGCATTCCCGTCTTGGCGGCTTCGTCGCGCTCCATGCCGCGGTGCACGAGCGTCTGTTTGAGATGCGCACCGTCGCGCTGCAGCACCACGTAGCCGGAGCTCACGTGTGCGTCACCGACGAAGTATGTGAACGCGGTGTTGGCCGCGCCGAGTCCGTCGACGCCGAAGATGACGGCGGCGTCGAGATTGCGTTCCTGCATGAGGCGTGGAAGATCTGATTTCATAGGAAGTGGCGGTAAGTATAGAAGTGGTGGTGAAAGCCGCCCAGCGGGGGGCATCTGCAGTTAGGGGCGAATTTCAAGAGAGATCGCGGAGAGTGCGGAGCACGCGGAATTTCGCGCGGAGACGTGGAGATGCGGAGACGCGGGCTTTTTGGGGAATCGACTGCCGGAGTCGACTGTGATTCGATTGGAACTTCTTCTGCGCCTTTCGCTCACGTGCGCGATGCGTCGATGCGGACCTCGATTGCTTGTCAGCACACGCGCATGCGGCGCTCGACCGCCCCTCTCCGCCAGGATTTCGCGCGCCGCATCGAGCCTGACACGGGAGAACAGCAAGCGAAATCGCAGGGGGAGAGGGGACAGGGGTGAGGTTTTTGCCCCAAACTGCGGATGCGCCCGCCCAGCGGGGCGTACTCAATCTACAGCCAATCTACAGCCAGTCGTTCATGCATTGTTCGAAGCGGTCGAGCACGTCCGGCCAGCCGTAGCGAGTGCGGGCGTACGTGCGGCCGTCGGCGCCCATGCGGCTGTGGAGAGCTGGGTTCGTGCGCAGCGCATCGACTGCGGCGCCGAACACTTCGGCGTCTTCGAAATGCAGGCCGCCGCCGCTGTGCACCACGTGCATGCGTGTGACGGCGCAGCGCGAGTGCACGAGCACGGGCACGCCGGCCAGCCACGATTCGAGCACGACGTAGGAGAGCGATTCGTGCACCGACGGCTGGCACAGCGCAGTCGCTGCGGCCATGGCGTCGCGTTTGTCCTGCTCGCTCAGGTAGCCGAGCTGGATCACATCGGCCGAGGCAGCTCCGGAGCGGCCTTCTCCGATGAGCACGAGCTTGAGGTCGCTGTGACGGGTGGCTTTGTATTGTGCGAAAAATTCGAGCAGCAGGGGGACGTTCTTGCCGGCTTCGATGCGGCCGGCGTACAGCAGAAACGGATCGCGGATGCCGTGAGTGCTGCGGAAGCGCTGCGCGTCGCCGGGGATGTCGTCCACGCCGGAGCCGACGACGCGGGCGTGCGGATGTCGAATTCCGATGCGGGATTGCGCCAGATTGTTTTCTTCTTCCGTGTTGTAGAAAATGCAGAAACAATCGCGCAGCAGCAGTCGCGTCGGCAGAAGATCGGCGTAGAGCTCGTCGTGCAGACACGGCCAGATCGCCGCGCGCGGCAGCACGGCGGCTGCGGCGTAGTGAATGAGTGGGAAAGAATAGGGAGCGCACACGAACAGATCGAAATTATTGCGCTGCTCGTGCAGCGCTGCGTACAGCGATGCGCTGTGCGGCCCGCAATGTATCCAGTCGAGCTGCTCGTCGGGAGTGAGTGCGTCGCCAGCGTGCAGCCGCTGGTGGAGATCGCGAAAATGTGCGCGGTCGGTATAGCGAATGGGAAAGAGATGCGCTGGGATTCCGTTGATCTCAGCGTGGATGACGTCGCGCTCACTCTCCCAGGTGCGCGGGCTTTTTGCAGAGGTGCTGAAAATTTCGACGTGGTGCCCGCGCTGGGCAATTCTCACTGCAGTGTTCTGGATCAGGCTCTCGGCGCCGCCGAGGATGTGTTCGCCATAGCGCGGCGTAACGAAGGCGATGCGCCGTGGGATGGGAGTCACGGTTGTTTCTCCAGCGCTTCGATGCGTTCGCGCAGGAGTTCGATCTCGCGCTGCAGTTCGAATGTGCGCGCGCCCTCGGCCTCGAGCGCGGCGACGAGTTCGGAAATGGCGTTTGCAGCGGCGGCGTTGAATGCGATCTGGCGATCGGCGGCGGCGTCGACGGAGCACAGGATCATGCTGCGCAGGCGATCGCGCATGCGCTGGGCGAGGCTGCGGCCGGGCGCTGCGTGCGGGAGCGGGAGTCGTGTCTGGTCGTGCAGGCGTTCGGCGCGAAAGACGGCCTCGTGCACCTGTGCGGGCAGCCGCTTTGGTGCGACTGGTTGCACTTCCCCGCGTGCGACAGTGTCGAAGTCCGGCGGCGTCGCAGCGCGTTGTCGGATGTTTTTGCGCAGCGTGTGCAGAATGCCGTCGACGTCGAGGGGATCGTCGCCGGGCTGGAGAGGCTGAGTAGGTGTGTTCATTAGCGCTTGTACACTTGCTGCGTGCCTGAAGTATCCATCGTCATTCCTACGATGCGGGGGCGTGCGCGTCTGCCGTCGTGCATCGATGCGTTGCGCGCGCAGACGTTTCGCGATTTCGAGATCGTTGTCATCGACAACGCCAGTGCGGACGGTTCGCGGGAATGGCTGGCGGAGCAGAGCGACGTGCGTGTGATTCGCAATGAGCGCAACGTCGGATTCGCGGCGGCGTGCAATCAGGGAATTCGCGCGTCGGATGCGCCGTTTGTGGCGCTGTTGAACGACGATGTGCGGGCTGAGCCCGGCTGGCTGCACGCGCTGCTCGATGCGATGGCGCCTGACATCGGCGCTGTGGCAAGTCTGATGCTGTTCGCTGCGCAGCCCGAAACCGTGCAGTGTGCGGGGATTTGTCTGGATCGCGCAGCGATCGCATGGGAGAGGCTGGCAGGCAGTCCTGCTGTCGAAGCGTCGAAATCGTGCGAGGTTTTCGGCGCGTCCGGCGGTGCGTGTCTGTATCGGCGCGCGATGCTGGACGAAATCGGGCTGCTCGACGAAGAGTTTTTCGCGTATCAGGAAGATGTCGATCTGGCGTGGCGCGCGCAGTGCGCCGGTTGGCGCTGCCGATACGCGCCGGGCGCGCGTGCGCTGCACGATGTGAGTGCGACGAGCGGAGCCGGTTCACCGTTCAAGCATCGGCTGCAGGGGCGCAACAAAATCTGGATGATTTTGAAAAACGCGCCGCTGTGGGATTGGCCGGTGATCGCGTTCTATGATTTTGCCGCTGTGGTGTATGCCGGCCTGGTGCGCGGTGAGTGGGCGCATTTGCGCGGCCGCGTGGAGGCGCTGCGGCGCGCGCGCGTCGTGATGCGCGCGCGCCGAGGTCAACGACTGATTTCTGGATCAGGCGCACTGGTTGCGCCGTGGAAAGTCAGGGAGCGATTTCACGTTTTGTAACTGTTCAGGCTTGGTGAAAAAAATTCTGCAAAACGCGCCATTCCCGCCCCTTCGGGGGGCAGCGGGAATGGCGCGTTTTGCGGATTCCAAAAACTTATCCCTGAGCAGTTCTGAAATATGCAATAGGGAATTGCCTACCGCACCATCAACGGCACATAGTTCATCGGTGTAAGTGCAATCGATGCATCTGAGATGGTGAGCGTGCCGACCTTCAGCTCGTACTGAGTCGCGCTGGTGGCTTGTGTGCGTGCGGATCCGACCATGCAGTTCACGCCGGATCTCGTCGGCAGGGATGCGTCGTTCAGTGTTGCCGAGGCATTACCCTGCCATGTGTAGGCAGCGCAAGTCGGTACTGAGGAGTTGGGTATGGAGATGGGCGGAAAAACCAGCAGTTTTGCGGCTGTGGGTTCCGCTGAAGCAGCGATATTGTCGACCTGGGACTTTTCGGTGGGCTGTTGGCCGACGCCGCGATCGACGTTAAGCGAGTTGAGTTCGGCCACGGATTTCGATGGGTTAAACGGCGTCTGCCATGAAAGGATGGGGTTGCGGTAGACGATGCTTCCGAAGCCACTTCCCCAGAACGTGTTCCCGTTGTAGCGCAAATCGCTGCTGGGGCCTTCGCCGGGCCGTCGATCATCGTCCCAGATATGGATGCTCTTGTTGCCGCTGATCAGCGAATATTCCACGCGTCCGGTGGGACCGAGGCCCAGGGAATCGTCCGGGCCGGAGAAAATTGCGGAGCCGTAGGCGCGATTTTCGCCTTCGACCACATCCGGGTGAATATCGTTGTTGCTGAAGGTGCTGCGTTGGATAACGACATTCGATCCTTGTAGAAAGGCAGCACCGCCGAATTTGTCTGCGACGTTATCGGCAAATACGGTGCCCGTAATGACGGCGCTGCTGTTTCGGATGATGGCGAGGGCGCCGCCGGATGCGTTGTTCGCGCTGCCTGCCGAGGTGCTCGTGCCGATGCCGTCTGCAAAGTTGCTCATGAAGGCCGAGTTCTCAACGCGCAGATCGACCAGGTCGACGAGCATGGCGCCCCCGGTGCCGCTGCCTACGGCGCTGGCTACCTGTGTGACGAGAAGGTTGTTGAAAGTCGTGCCGTAGATACGTACGATGGCGCGGTTTTCGCTGAGGCTGCTCTGCTGCGTAACGCCGTTGTAGCCGTATTCGCGGTTGGAGTCACCGGCAGCGTAGATTGCGCCTGCCATTTGAGCGACATTGTCAGTGGCTGTGAACAGAGAGTCACGCACGGTCAGGGATGCAGGCGGGCGGTTTGAAGCATTCGTAGCATCCGTTGTGTCGTTGGATGTTGCGGCGATGGCGCCGCCGAAGCCTGTGCCGCTGCCGGTATCGGTCGCCTTGTTATCCTGAAAGTAACTTGCGTCGATGATTATCTTCGAGCGGTAGGCGTTGGCAGCGCCGCCGACGCCGGCCATGTTGCCTTTGAAATTGGAGTAGGCAATCGACATCCGCGCCTGATCTTCGGCGTGCACGGCGCCACCTTCGGTGGGCACGACCCAGGACACTGTGGCGTCGCGCTGAGCGATATTGTTTTGGAAAGTGCTGTTCCAGATTTGGGCGATACCCGTTGGTGTGTTTGTGTCATCTGTCCAGGTGCCGATGACGAAAATGGCGCCGCCGACGTAGCCGGCACGGTTGCCCTCGAATGTGCTTTCTTCGACTGCAAGGTATGAGTCACCGATATGGATCGCACCGCCGGCGGCCGAGATGCGGTGGTTGGGAACGTCGACACGATTGGCCGTGAAGGTCGAGTTTGCGATTTTGAGCACAGAGTTGCTCTTGGCGCTGATGGCGCCGCCTTCGTTCTTTGCAGTGTTGCCGTTGAACGTGCTGTCGCTCACGTTGACGTCAGAGTTGCCGATGATCATGGCTCCTCCGCCGGTGCTTGGCTGATTGCCCGCGTTGTTTTCGAAGCGGCAATTGAGAAAGAGTGCGTCGCCGTTGATGATGGTGACGCCGCCTGCCACGCCGTCACTGGAGGAGACGCCGTTGCGGAAGATCAGATTTTTAAATGTGACCAATCGGCCATTGGATCGTGCGAAGTTTTGGATTTGCAAAATATCGCGAATTCCTCCGCCGTCAAGCACGACGGAGCCGATACCTTGGAGCGTAAATGCTTTTTCTTCGTTGTTGATGCGAAATCCGAATCCGCCGGTAGGTCCCACTGCAATTGGAGAGAGGTATGTACCGGCGGAAATGTTGATGGTTCCCCCGTCTGCAACGGAGTCAATTGCCGTTTGTATATCGCAGTCGAGGGGGACTCGCAGCAATGCGGCTCCGGGTGTGCACACCGGAACAGTTTCTGCATGGGTGCGAGCGAGTGCGCCGAACGCGCTTACGGTTGCCAGCAAAGTGGCGATCAGAGATCGAGCTATCGCAAGAGGATGAATGAGGTGGGGGATGGTCATCTTGAAAATCCTGCGAAGTTGTTTTTTGAATCGCGGGATATGGGCGGAAGCATACACGTGTGATCTGAATGGGGAATGCTCAAAATCC
>CAXNFZ010000105.1:0-9068 GCA_964201495.1 Chloroflexota bacterium
GAGCGTGGCGGCAGCGTGGTCCGATCCGTGGCAAACGTATGAGCAGAATGTGCACGGCCAGCAGAATATTTTCGACGCAGTGCTGCAACTGCGTCAGCGGCCGCGCATGCTGATCATATCGAGCACTGAGGTGTATGGCGCATTGGCGCCGCATGACCTGCCTGCCCGTGAGGCGCATCCATTGCAGCCCAACAATCCGTACGCCGTAAGCAAGGCTGTGCAGGATCTGATGGCTCGTCAGTACGTGATGAGCCATGGCGTGGACGTGGTGGTCGCCAGACCGTTTAATCATATCGGCCCTCGACAGCGAATGACATTCGTCGTTCCATCGCTCGTGCAGCGCCTCGCTGAAATGGAGGCAGGGCTGATCGCCCACGAAATGTATCTCGGCAACATGGAGGCACAACGCGATTTCACGGATGTGCGCGACATCGTCGCTGCGTATGCGGCGCTGCTGGAGCACGGAAGAGCAGGTGAGGTGTACAACGTCTGCAGTGGGACACCGCGCTCGATTCAATCCGTGCTTGATTTGCTTGTTGGCATGTCTTCCGTGAAGCCAAAACAAATCAGCGACCCTGCTCGTTTTCGGCAGATCGACACGCCGGTGATGTACGGAGATGCGTCGCGGCTGTTCGAGGCGACGGGGTGGAAGCCGCAGATTCCCTTTGAACGCACACTTGCCGACATGCTGCTGGAAGCACGCGCCCGGGTGGCGCGTTCGTCGGGCGGCGCTGCCTCACTTATGAAAACGTAACTACTCAAACCTGGGTCTGTGTTTCTCACCAAACACACGGTTCGCTTTTTCGATGGGATTAACAATAGCGTGCCGGCATGGGAAATGGACCGGCCCAGGCAGATGCATGAAAACGTAACTACTCAGGCCATCCATTTTTCCAACGCGAAACGCGCTATTCCTTCCCCCTTCGGGGGAAGGAATAGCGCGTTTCGCGGGAACTACTGATTTAGGCCTGAGTAGTTACATGAAAACTCAATCGAAAGCTGCGATCTAAAAATTACTCATGAAAAGAAAAACTGCACTGATTACTGGAATTACCGGGCAAGATGGTTCCTATCTTGCCGAATTTCTGCTGTCGATGGGATACCGCGTGGTTGGCATGGTTCGCCGCACGAGCACCATCAACTTCGACCGGCTGCGTCATATTCAGGATAGTCTCGAGATTGTGCAGGGGGACCTGCTCGATCAATCCTCGATGATGGATGTAGTCAGCACCCATCAGCCGGACGAAATTTACAACCTCGCTGCGCAGTCGTTCGTGCCGACCTCGTGGCAGCAGCCGGTATTGACAGGTGAGTTCACTGCTCTTGGCGTCACACGACTGCTGGAAGCGATTCGGCACATCCGACCGACGGCGCGTTTTTACCAGGCGTCTTCGTCGGAGCAGTTCGGCAAGGTCGTCGAGGTGCCGCAGAAGGAATCCACGCCGTTTTATCCGCGTTCACCCTATGGCGTTGCGAAGCTGTACGGGCACTGGATTACGGTGAACTACCGCGAGAGCTACAACCTGTACGCGGTGAGCGGTATTCTTTTCAACCATGAATCACCGCGCCGCGGCCTCGAGTTCGTGACGCATAAAGTGACGCATGCCGCGGCACGCATCAAGCTTGGTCTGCAAGATGATCTGCGCATCGGCAACCTCGACGCGCGCCGCGACTGGGGTTTCGCCGGCGACTACGTGCGCGCGATGTGGCTCATGCTGCAGCAGGATCAGCCGGACGATTACGTGATCGCCACTGGCGAGACGCACACGGTGCAGGAGTTGTGCGAAATCGCATTCGCGCGGGTGGGGCTGGACTGGAAGCAGTACACCATCATCGATCCACGTTACGTGCGGCCGGCCGAGGTCGATCTGCTGATCGGCGACCCGAGCAAGGCGCGTGAGGCTCTCGGATGGAAGCCGGAGGTGAGCTTCGTGGATCTCGTCAATATGATGGTCGACTCAGACCTGCATGAGCTTGAAGACGAAGTGCGCTTCGGATGGCATCAGCCGAAAAAATCGACGGATGTGACGCTGGACAAAACCGTGGCTGGTTCGCTGGCCGGCGGTTCGAATACGCAGTCGCGCGAGTAGAAGACGCATTGCGGGGCGCGTTGCGGCGCATATGGGACGTTTCATCACGATATCTATTTGAGCAACGACCTGGGCCAGTCAACTTCTCATCACGAACTGTGCTGTTTCTTCGCCGGAGAAGTGGCCGGAGAAGTGGCCGGAGAAGTGAAGAACACGGGTAATTCGCAGAAAGTATTTTTGGCCCAACTGGTTGTGTTTTAAAACTGAACCGATGTAACTACCCAGGTCAGTTCATCTCCCATCGTGTTTTTTGTGGGAAATATTGATATAGACATGAGTAGCTGTGAACCGACAGACAGGAGAACTCAGAATGAATGAAGTGCTGAAATTTGGAACCGACGGCTGGCGTGGGCGCATCGCCGAGGATTACACGTTCGATAACGTACGGCGGTGCGCCGCGGGCTATGCGGCATGGCTGCTGGGTGAGGCGAAGCGCACGAAATCGAAGAAGCCTGCGGTGGTCATCGGGCACGACAAGCGATTTCAGTCCGAAGACTTTGCAGCGGCAGCTGCGGAAGTGCTGGCAGGCCACGGCGTCAAGGTGTACCTGACGAACGGCGCCACTCCCACTCCGGTGATTGCATATGCCGTCAAGGCCCAGGGTGCACTCGGTGCGATCAACATCACTGCGAGCCACAATCCTGCGTACGACAATGGATTCAAGGTACGCAATTTCACGGGCGGCGCCATCGATCCGGCAGGGCTGCAGATGATCGAATCCGGCATTCCGGCAGACAGCGCCGGGGTTGCGCGCACGGCCTACAGCGCCGCGGTCAAGTCGGGCATGATCGAGATGTTCGACGCTTCGACGGATTACATCGCCAATCTGAAGACGCTGGTCAAGCTCGGACCGATTAAGAAGGCCGGGCTGAAAATTCTCGTCGACCCGATGTGGGGCAATGGCGCCGGATGGTTCCCACGACTGATCGGCGGCGGTGCGACGGAGATCACCGAGATTCATAACGTGCGCAATCCGAGCTTCCCGGAAATGCTGCGCCCGGAGCCGATTCCGCCGAATGTCGACGTCGGTCTGAAGACGACGAAGAAGATCGGAGCGGATGTCTGCTGTATCACCGATGGTGATGCAGATCGCTGCGGCTTCGGTGACGAAAAAGGCGGGTTCATCAACCAGCTGCGCGCCATGGCGTTGATGGCGCTTTATCTTCTGGAAGTGCGCGGCCAGCGCGGCCCGATCGTGAAGACGCTCAGCTGCTCGTCGATGCTCGATGATCTCGGTCGTCAGTACGATGTGCCGGTGCACGAGACCGGCGTGGGCTTCAAGTATGTGGCCCCGAAGATGACCGAGACCGACGCCATCATCGGCGGCGAAGAGAGCGGCGGCTATGCGTTTCGCGGCAACGTGCCGGAACGCGACGGCATTCTCGCGAACCTGTATCTGCTCGACATGATGGTGCAGACCGGCAAGAAGCCGTCTGAGCTGGTGGACTGGCTGTTCTCGAAGGTCGGTGCGCACTATTATGACCGGCGGGACAGCGTGATCGATCCGGCGAAGCGCGCGGCGATCATCGCGCAGCTGACGGCAGCGCAGCCGACCCGGCTGGCCGGCATGAAGGTCGTGTCGAAGAACATGACCGACGGCTGGAAATTCACGCTCGAAGACGGCAGCTGGCTGCTGATCCGCATGAGCGGCACTGAGCCACTCATGCGCGTGTACTGCGAGACGGGCCGGAAGACCAGCGTCGCCACAATTCTGGACGCGGGCGTGAAGCTGGCGAAAGTTTGAGGCAGGGTGCGTCGGCACGACGCAGACGTCTGATGCAGCATTTCTGAGCTGTGGCAGGGCGCCGGGCAGATCCGCCGGCGCCCTTTCGCTCAGATGCAATCGCGTCAGGGGTGGATTTCAGCAGAGGGCGCCGTGCCCTCTGCGTTCTTCATCTTCGTGGGAGTCCTTTGCCCCCAGCGCCGGATGAATTCCTCCGCCTCACTGTAAGTGCATATGTTTTTTGATACACACTGTCACCTCGATACCGACTCATTCGACGCTGACCGGGATGCCGTGTTCGAGCGGGCCATTGCAGCCGGGGTGACGCGGTTCCTGAATCCGGCCTACGACGTCGCGAGCAGTCGGCGTGCTGCGGCGCTGGCGCAGGTGCGTCAGGATGTCGTGGCGGCGGTTGGGGTGCATCCGAACGCTGCGGCGGAGTGGAGTGCCGAGACATGCCGCGAACTGCGCCAGCTTGCGCATGACTCGGCCGGCCGCGTCGCGGCGTACGGCGAGATCGGGCTGGATTATCACTGGAACGTCGTTGAGCCGAGTGCGCAGAAATCCGTTTTCGTTGCGCAGCTGGCGCTGGCGGATGAATTGGATCTGCCGGTGATTGTGCACTGCCGCGAGGCCTATGACGACGTCCTGGATATTCTGGAGGTTGAATGGCGGGGCCGGCCGCTCGTGCTGCATTCGTTTGCAGGCGATGCTGAGCATCTGTCCCGTGCGCTCGACCTGGGATTTCATATCGGCATCAGCGGGCCAGTTACATATCCGAAGGCCATTGGCACGCGCACCAATGTCGGCAATATCCCCGGGGATCGCCTGTTGCTGGAGACAGATGCGCCCTATCTTGCTCCGCAGAAAGTTCGAGGCAAGCGCAACGAACCGGCGTATCTGCGGCAGATTGCACTCAAAATTGCCGAGGTGCGCGAGGAAATGCTGGACGCACTCGAGGAACGGACAACGCAGAACGCGCTTCAGTTTTTTCGGCTTGCGTGAGTGCTGGGAACGTGCACTGCGGCAGCTGCTGGGCATTAGCTGCTGGGCACCGATAACGGGTGTATCCGCTGTCGAAACTCGCCCCTAACTGCGGATGCATCCTTGATGGCTCGCGGGCTCAGGACGATGTTTCTCGCGAAACACGCGATGAAATAGTGACTGGCCGGGGACGATTTCTGCTTCCGTACGAATTTCTAAGAATTTCTACGGATTTCTTTTGCGGGGGTTTCCGAACAGATTTCCAACGCGAAACGCGCTATTCCTTCCCCCGAAGGGGGAAGGAATAGCGCGTTTCGCGGGAAATACTGATTTAGGCCTGAGTAGTTACGATTAATGCGAATAGGGTTTCGACCCCCACTGGTGTAGAGTACCCTCTGCAGATTGATCGCCGCAGATGTCATGCGGCAGGTTGATTGCAATATCTCGATTGCAACATCATGGAAGGCATGGAAGGCTTGAACGAGTCGAAAGATCCCAATATGGCAGCGGTTAAAAACGGTGGCGTAATTCAGCGCGTGCGTGCGCTCGTTGGTGACCAACTGGCTGATGTCGAGGCACAGCTGTTGCAGCTGACGGATTTGCAGCCGGATGGTCTCCGACAGGCAGTGAGTCTGATTGTCGGCAGCGGAGGCAAGCGGATCCGACCGATGATGGTGCTGCTGGTGACGGGCATGTTCGGAACAGCCGAACGCAGCCGTGCCGTCAGTCTGGCCAGCGCGGTGGAAATGTTGCAGACGGCGACGCTGGTGCATGATGATCTGATCGACGGCTCGCTGGTGCGTCGCGGCGCGCAGACGCTGAACGCGATCTGGACGCCGGCGGCTACGGTGCTCACTGGCGACTACTTGTTCGCTTATGCATCTAGCCTTGCCTCGCGGGTGGACAGCGTCCGGGTGATGAGCATCTTCGCTGACACCCTTACCACGCTGGTGGGGGGGGAGCTGCGGCAGATGTTCACGGAATGGGGTCTGCGCTCCACGCGCGACGATTATTTCCGCCGCATCTACGCCAAGACTGCGTCGCTGTTCGTGCTTGCATCGACGACGGCTGCGGTGATCAGCGATGCGGACGAAGCTCAGTATCGGGCGCTGCTCGACTATGGACGCGACTTCGGACTTGCGTTTCAAATCGTCGACGATGTTTTGGATTTCACCGGCGAGCAGTCCACGGTGGGCAAGCCGGTCGGCAGTGATCTGCGACGCGGGATGATCACGCTGCCGACGATCATCTATGCTGAGTCGCATGCAGACGACCCGCATCTGGCGTGTGCGCTCAAGGGTGAATGCATGCGCAGCCAGTATGACGAATTGATCGGCGCGATCCGCGCATCGGATGCGATCGAGCGATCGCTGGCAGAGGCTCGAGCCATTACGGAAAGTGCCAAGCGCGCGCTGGACTGTTTTCCACCGAGCGAGTGGCGCGAGTTGTTGTGCAAGCTGGCTGACTTCAACGTAAATCGTGAGTCATAGCGCGGTCGATCATGCTCATCATCGTCATCGTTAGTTGGAACGTGTGCAGACTGCTGCGTGCCTGTCTGACCTCGATCGACGCCTGCGCGTGCTCACGACTGCGTCAGCAGGTCATCGTCGTCGACAACGATTCGACTGACGGGAGCGCTGAGATGGTCGCCCGGGAGTTTCCGCACGTGCACTTGTTGCGCCAGCCGAACAACGGATTTTCGGCGGGCAACAATGCGGGCCTGCGGCTGGCAGAGACACTCTGGCACGCGGCAGCGGACGGCGAAGACTACGCGTTGTTGCTCAACCCGGATACTGTCGTGTCTCCTGGCGCATTTGACTCCCTCGTCGACGCCATGCGTGCGCATCCGCGGGTGGGCCTGATCGGCCCGCAGCTGCGTTATCCGGATGGAACAACTCAGTCGTCACGCCGACGATTTCCCACGCTCGAGGTGGCACGTTACGAGAGCACGTGGGCGGCGGCGCGGGCGCCGCACGGATTGTTGGATTTTTATTACATGAGGGATGTGCCGGACGATCAGCCCTGCGAAGTCGATTGGGTGGTGGGAGCGGCGATGCTGGTGCGACGTGAGGTGTATGAGCGGGTTGGTCCGCTTGACGAGCATACTTTCTTCATGTACTCGGAAGAAACCGACTGGTGCAAACGGATTCACGATGCTGGTTGGGCTGTGCGTTATGAGCCATCGGCATGCATCGTGCACCACGAGGGTGGGAGCAGCACGCAGGCGTCGGCGCGGCGAATGGTGTTGTTCAATACGAGCAAAGTGCGCTTCTTCCGAAAACATTTTGGGGTAGAGCAGGCTGATGCATTGCGACAGTGCCTGCTGGCACAGTTTCGGCGCGAAATTTTTTTGGAGACGCTGAAGATGTTGCTTGGCCATAAATCTGCCATGCGCCGTGAGCGGATCGGTGCATACCGCGCTGTATTGAAGTCCAACCTGGTCTGACTTCCTCCGGCTGCGACGAAGGGTGATGCATGCAGAGTGGCGCGGATCGACCGGGATTCGATGAAGAGCACGGGATGCTGGCGCGTGGATATCGCAGCGTCGCCGGCGTCGATGAGGCAGGGCGGGGCGCATGGGCGGGGCCGGTGACGGCAGCGGCGGTTGTGTTTGAGACGTCTGCCTCCATGCTGCACGCGCTGGCTGGTGTGAATGATTCAAAGAAGCTTTCGGCGCTGCAGCGCGAAGTCCTGCGCGCGCGCATCGAGGCGACTGCGTCAGCATGGGCGGTCGGAATGTCCAGCAGCGCAGAGATTGATGCGCTTGGCATCGTTCCGGCGACGCGACTGGCGATGACGCGTGCAATTTTTGGTCTGCGCATCGCTCCTGAATCACTTCTGATCGACGCAGTGAAACTTCCTGCTCTGGCGCTCGCGCAGAAATCTTTTCCCTTCGCTGATTCGATCAGCCTGTCGGTGGCGGCAGCATCGATTCTCGCCAAGACGGCGCGCGATGACGTGATGCGAGGGCTGCACGTTCAGGAGTCAGGCTACGGCTTCGACGAGCATAAGGGTTACGGCACCGCGCTGCATCGGCGCATGCTGGCTGCGTTGGGAGCATCACCGCATCATCGATTTTCATTTCGTCCGCTGCGTGCACTGGCGCAGACGGCGTGATGGGTGTATCACCTCACTCTTCATGGAACTCAACGTGGATTTCAATCTCCCGCCCGCTTATTGGATCCTCGGCATCGTCGCCGGGGTCATTGCCGGTGCATCAAAGACCGGCGTGCCCGGCATCGGCATTCTTGTCGCGGTGATCATGCCTGCGATTTTTCCATCGCGTGAGGCGATTGGCGCGACTGTGCCGATTTTGATTTTCGCAGACACGTTCGCTGTGCGCTGGTATTCGAAATACACGCGCTGGGACAAGCTGACCGAGCTGATGCCGTGGGTCGTCGCTGGCATGCTGGCAGGCGCACTCGTGCTGTTCGGGCTTGGAGAGGGCTCCGGCGCAAAAGTGTCCGTGAACCTGCTGATCGGCATCGTCGTGCTGGTGATGATCGCAGTCTATGTTCTGCGTCTGTGGCTTGGCAATTCGCTCGTGCCCACCAGCCGGCCGGCCATGGGCGCGATCGGTATCGGCGCTGGACTGAGCACTACGGTTTCGAATGCCGCTGGTCCGCTCATGAGCATTTACATGACCAGCCTCGGTCTTGAAAAGACGGCCTTTATGGGCACGACGGCGTGGTATTTCTTTATCTTCAATCTGACGAAGATTCCGATGTATCTGCTCCTCGATTGGTTCTCACCGGCGCATCCGCTTTTCACACTGCGCGGGGTGACGTTTGCCGCGTTGATGTTTCCGGCCGTCATCGTCGGCGTGTTCATTGGCCGCTGGCTGTTGACGCGCGTGTCGCAGAATCTGTTCAACATTATTACCATCGTCGGCGCGGTCGCTGGGGCTGCGCGGTTGATTTGGGTCAGCCTGTGAGGTAAGCCCACCTCGGTCTGCAGACGTGGGATAATACCCCTCCTGTATGACCCAAACTGAACGCAACGACATCCGGAACATCGCAATCATCGCGCACGTCGACCACGGTAAAACCACACTCGTCGATGCAATGCTCAAGCAGTCGCGCGTGTTTCGCGAGAACCAGGTGGTTGCCGAGCGCGTGATGGACAGCAACGACCTCGAACGTGAGCGCGGCATCACCATCATGGCGAAAAACACCGCCGTTTCGTACGAAGGTGTGAAGATCAATATCGTCGACACGCCTGGCCATGCCGACTTCGGTGGCGAGGTTGAGCGCGTGCTCAACATGGTCGAC
>CAXNFZ010000106.1:0-9033 GCA_964201495.1 Chloroflexota bacterium
TGTTTCGCGGATACCAATTGGGCTTTGCGCACTCCCCCCATCCAGGGAGTGTCTAAACTCGACTACATGAAACCCGCGCATCCGTAGTTGCGGGCAGATTTCAGCCACAGACTTTCCTCACGCGAAACCGTAAAGAACGCGAAGGGAAAAACTTTTATGGCTTTCCGCGGCTTGATGTAAGGCGAGACGTGATCCGCCAAGGTCACAACTATCCACACGATGGGTATGCATTCTGCCTGTCGAGGCTACGATCAATCCGTCATGCCGTTTGCCCAGCCATCCTCGATCGAGACAAACTTTCTCGCAGCTGTCGCAGAGCCGAACACTCCCGAAATGCGCGAAGCGCGGGCGCTCGATGCACTCTTCCCGGCCAGATTCGCGCCGCCCGCGCCAGGCGACCTCTTCGTCGGCCGCGTGCGCGATCTAAGTTTCGGCCTCGACGCCCGTCACGGTGGATTCTTCTTCAGCGATGAGACGCCTTCCACGCACCAGAAAATGCTGGCCGCATGTTCGCCACGCCTGCGCGAATCCATCACCAGCACCGGGCCGCTGCGTGCCCACACAGGCTGGACGGGCTTTGCACTTGATTACGACACGCTGCTGCAGCAGGGTCTGCAGGGACTGCGTGTGCGCATCAGCGCACGCCGCAACATCGCCCACGTGCCGCGCGCCGCATGGGACGGCATGCTCGCCACACTCGATGTGATTCAGGGCAGCGCACTCACACTCGCCGATTCAGCAGCTGCCGACGGTCTCGAGCACAGCGCTGCTGCACTCGAGGCCATCGTCATTCACCCTCCCCGCTCGCTTTACGAAGCGCTGCAGCTGCTGCTGCTCTACTCCGCACACGCCGGCTTCCCCGAACAGCACGGCCGCATGGACGAGTACCTCGGCGACCTCTATGCCGACGATCTTCTCGCCGGCCGCATTACCCCGGAAGATGCCGAACGCATGCTCGCTGAGTTCTTTCGCATGTGCGCTGATAATCGCGGCGCACCCGGTCGCGTCACGGTCGGCGGCCGTGGGCGTCGCAATCCATCACGCGCCGATGCCTGCGCTGCACTCGTCATTAATGTGATCGAACGACAGCTCGGCTTCACCGCACGGCTGGACGTGCGCACACACCGGGGCGACGCACCTGCGTGGCGTGAACGCCTGCACGCGCTCGCCGCAAACGATCACGCTGCCCTGCACGACGACGACGCTCTGCTGCCAGAAATCAAACATGACTTTGCCTTGACGCTGAACGTCGCCGAGCGCTACGTTCCGATCGGCGACAAAACCTACAGCCTGGGTCACGCCGGCTACCACGCACCACTCTGCGAACTCGACGCAGCCACCCTGTCCGCAGCTGACTTCGCGCCTCACGTCGAAGCAGCCGCCGAGTACCACGCGCTCGCCTGCGACATCGCCGGCATCGAGGCGCCGTGCCTGGTGCAGTCGCTGCTGCTCGACGGCTGCATTGCGCGCGGCGAAACGGCCTTCACCGGCGGCGTGCGATTTCTCGGCGGAGCGCTCATCGCGCACAACGCCTACCACCTCCGCAACGCGCTGCGCACCTGCGCACGCGATCAGCGCGAACGAACCTGGCTGCACGCATACGTGTGCGGGTTTGCGTAGCTGCGCAAAAATTCTCGCACCACCTGGCCAGCATCTGCTCTACACCACATAGCCGCCCAGGGCTTACGCATCATGATTTTTAATCATCGACTACGGCGCGGCGCCAGCGGCGAGTCCGCGTCGGAGTTTAAGAATCATGATGCGTAAGCCCTGCATAGCCGCCCGTCGCGCGCACATGCTCGATCAGCGCCGCATAGTGCGGATCGCGCGACAGGACTTCCTCAGCTCCGATCAGAACGAGATAGTTTTGCGCACGCGTGAGCGCCACATTCAACTTGCGATCGACGCTCTTGTCCTGATTAAGCGATTGCATCGAAGGCAGCTGCACTGCATGGTTTACACAGAACGAAACGATGATCGTGTCGCGCTGACCACCCTGATAGCGCTCGACCGTATCGATCTCGATCGAATGGCGCTGCATCTCCGGCGACAACGCGCGGTGAATCTCGGAGATCTGCGCGCGAAACGGTGTAATTACGCCGAGCTTCTTCACCGCCTCTGCAGCAGCTCGTTCCGACGCAACATCCCCTGACAGCACTTTCATATAGCGCGCATGAAATAAATCGAGGACCTGCGCAACGACTTCGGCTTCCTTCGCATTCGTGCGCACACCCTTCTGCGGCGGCACTGGGATAAACACCACGCGCGAGACGGCCAGCGCACGCTCGAGCGGCATCGCGGAATTTGCCGAAAACATGCGCGAAGGCTGGCGCTGCGCATCCGCGCGCGGCACAAGTTTGCCGCCGTAGAAACGCCTGCTCGGGAAGTCCTGAATTTTTTCGTGCATGCGCGACTGCGCCTGCAGCATGCCGTACGCCGGCCACTCATTGCGCTGACAGGCGCGCAGCAGACGTTCGAACAGCGATGTGCGCAGGTCCGTCACGCCGAGATCGTCGGCGATGCCGAGCGCGATCAGCTCAGGAGCGACGCTCTTCGCCTGCTCAGGCGACTGCGTGATCACGGCCGGCAGCTGCTTTTCGTCACCAATCAAAATAAAGCGACCCACGAACGGCAGAATTCCCGCCAGGTGCGGCTCGAGCAGCTGCGACGCTTCATCGACGATGGCCGTGTCGAATTTCTTTAATTCGAGCAGCTCCGGCCGGCCGAGCAGCGACGCCACAGTGGCGACGAAAACACGCGAACGCTTGATATGCGCGCGCGTCTCCGGAACAGTATGCGTGCGCGAATATTCTTCGAGCGCATGCTGTTTATTTTTGAGACTCGCCGAGTTGCCCAGTTTGACGAAATCGCACACACCCTCGATTGCTGCACACATCTCGTCAACGGCGCGATTGGTGAACGCCAGAAGCAGCACGTTCTCGTTCGTTTCGGCGGACAAGTGCTGCATCAGCATGCGCACCATAACACTGGTCTTGCCCGTGCCAGGCGGCCCCTGCAACAGGAAATAATCCTGTGCGCTCAGCGCATCCTTAAGAATTCCGTGCTGCAGATCGGTCGTCACACCGCCGTCCATCAGCGGAATTGTGCGCACCGGATCTTTCACCAATTGGATTTTGCGCGGTGCCTCGAGGCCGAGAAAAATGCGCCGCTTCTCAATCGGCGCACGCAGAAACCGTGCCAATGCTCGGAACTGATACGTATACAGATTTTCGAACAGGTACGGCTCGATCGCCCACAACCCGTCCATCTGTGTGTCCACCGGCGCGTCATACAGCTCGACGAGCACCTCCCCAGTTTGTGCGCGGATTTCATAGATCTCGCCGCGCATCAGCAGGCCGCGCAACGGAAGTGCGCTCAGATCCGGCTGATGCCGATACAACACGATCGGATCTCCTGACCGCAGTGAAGTAGGCGCCATACCACCCTCACGCTGCGTCTGAAACGTGACGATGCGATTATCTGCGTCATACGCCACACGCACGAGCACGGAAATCGCCAGAAAGTCGCGCTCCTTCGCGTCGAGATCGTCACGCCACAGGCGCGCAAAGCCATTCGATGTAGCGTCAGGGTTCGTCGTTCCAATCCGCGCAGTCAGCCATTCACGCGCGATGAGGCCGACGAATGCGGTGAAATACGCGCGCTCCAGCGCCGTTGCGTTGGTCAAAGACTCACGCAACAGCAGGATATGTTCCTGCAGATAAAACGGAACCGGCCCGGTGACCGGCTCCTGCAATTGTTTGACCACGCCGGCTTCATCCAGCGCCATCGACCAGTCATGCGCCGCAACGGTGTTGCGCACGCGCATCAGACTGCGGCTCGTCAGGGCATTCGACTTGGCCGGCCGCGCCGTAAGAAGAGCGTCCTTCGGATAGAACACATGCGCTTCCGTGGTCAGTTCCGGCAACGCCGAATTCATCAGCATCTGATATGTCAGCGCCTGGCTCAGATCCTTGACGCGCATGCCCCTGCTCTCAGAAAAGCCAGGCAGTGTGGGAGTCTGCGTCGGCAGTGGAGGCTTGCCGCTCTTCAGCTCAGCCACGCGCGCCGTGCGCATCTGCGGATCGATGAACACGCCATCCATGCGCCCCTGCATGCCATACGTGGCCGAAAGCAGCGTCGTCTCCGTGAACGACTGCGGCAGACGATAGTCCTTCAGCGTCTTGCCAAGCACCTCGAACATGCGCTTCGCATCGTTGTAAATCTGTGCATCGGATTCGCTGCCGAGCTGCGCAAACGCCAGCACATTGGCGCGCGCCGCCTGACGAAATGCATCTTCGATCGAGACCTTCGGATTGCGAATCGCCTGACTGAACAGGTTACCGAGCACCGACCCGATCAACATCGGCGTCTTCACCGCAGACGGGCGAAACTTGCTGATGCCATACAGCGCCGGAGAGATTCCGTTGTCGTCGAAACATTCAGCCAGCGACGTCGCTGAGATCAGCAAATCCGGATGCAGCACGAGCAGGCTTTGCGGCGTGACGCGATAGCGCCCTGCGGACACGTGCGTCAAATTGTGCACAGCGATCGTGGCATACGGCGGAAGCAGCGTCACCGCCCAGTATTCATCCAGCTCGACGACGATGCGGCCGAATTCGTCCGGATCTTCAACTGCGCAAACGAATTCGCCAAGCCGCACACTTTCCTGCGGCACCACCACGCCACGCAGCAGCGCGATCTGCTGCGGATGCGCAGCCGGCGGATCGTCCAGCACCACGGGCGCCGGCGTCAACGACGGCAGCTCTACCTCAGAAAGAAAACCTGTCAGGTCCGCGAGCGTCTGCGCGCCGAACAAAACATATTCGGCGCGCACGTCGAAATCCATCTCGTGCACGCATCGATTGGCGAGTCGCCTGAACTGATGCGCAGCATCGATCAGTGGTTTCTTCGCGTGCGTCTCGTTCAGCACGTAGACGCTGCGCTTGAATGTATCCGCCAGCGGCTCACGCGCACCACGCGACGCTTCCTTCAGAATCTGTTCGAAAATCTGCCGCAGCCGCAGCACACGCTCGCGATGACTCAGCGCGTCCGGCGCCGCCGCAACAGCATCGACCTGATCGTAAAAATACACAGCCTGATCCGAGGTCAGGCGAATTTGCTCGGGCGACATGGCTGAAGTGTAGTCGCAGATGACGACCGACGAAATCGATGGGAGTGCTCAAAGCCCAATTGGTATCCGCAAAACACGCCATCGCCCGCCTCCGAAGGGGGCGGGCGATGGCGTGTTTTGCGGGTTTCATCAATTAGATTTTGAGCACTCCCAAATCGATCAGCGGCTCGCAGCCGGTCGCATCATTTTTTCTCCGATGTGATGCCTGTCCACATACGACTCAAGATCAAGGATCACCTGTGCGGCGTCGAGTCCGAGAATGCGCCGCAGCAGATAGCGCGCGGCCAGCCGGCTGAGCACGCTGGCGGACCGCATGCGGAAATTGTGCAGGCAGACCGGGCAGCCGGTATCGTCACAGATGCAGCGTTCGACGTACTCGAGCGCCATCTCGAGATACGGCTGCGGATCACGCGCGAACTCCACCGCCAACCCGAGGCCACCCGGGAAGTCGTCGTAGAAATACCAGCGATCACCGACGGCCGCAGCTGCGATATCGTCCGGATCGCAGTTGGCGCACTGCGGGAAGGCCTTCAGCACGGCGTTCAGCGCGCTGTTCGTCGCGCATTCGTAATCGGGATACGGCTGCACGCCATCGTTGATCACCGACTGCCAGCGCGGCCAGAAGCGCTCGGCGAATTCCTCGCGCAGCTGCACCGGCAGTTCGATCCACGACGCCTGCGTGTCGAGCGTGAACGACAGGTCGTACTCCTCGGAGATCGGGTGCCTCTCGGCATCGATGGTTTCGACGTGCACTTCGCGCATCGGCGCCTTGCATTTCGCACATTTTCCGATGAGGGTGTTCGGTGACTGATGACGACAGCGACGATTGGTGCAGCGCATCATCGTGCTGCTGCGCACGTAGTGATACGTCAGCACCTGCGTGCGCACGGTCACCTCGCCTGCGCTCATGCGAAACTGCTCCACATCCCGCGCCGGCAGAATTTCGCGCCGCACCTTCACGCCGACTTCCTCATCGCCGCGCGTCCACATGCCGTCGTCGCGCACCGCCTTGCATTCGATGACCGTCCCCTTTTCACCGCGTTTCGGAAAGTGCGTGATGCGGTAGCACGTTCCGTCATGCACAAACAGCGCATTGGGGTGTGCGTCACGAAACGCAAGTGCGCGGCGCTTTTTCTCCAGCTCGCGCCCATGCTCGTCGATCAGCTGAAACGGCTCACGTTCATTCGTGGCGCGCAAATCGTTGAGCGGCCATTCGTCGTGCGGGCGGCCCTCCGTCCCATGGATCGCGCCGTCAGGTGCGATGTGCAGCAATCCACGCCCCTCAAGTTCGTCGACCACTTCAGCTGCTGCGCCGCCGAACAGGCGCAGTGCATTGGCCGTGAGCGGCCCTTCACGCCGCCACATCTGATCTCCCGTATGCGCTGCGCACAGCAGATGCGCCGACAGCAGAATCGGATTTTCGGGGTTGGCGATGACCGGCTCGGTCGGCCCACGAAAAAGCAGGTCCGGGTTGCGCAGATAAAAATCATCGAACGGACTGCCAGCACGTGCGACAAAGATAGCTGCGCCTTCGCTCTTGCGGCCGGCGCGCCCGAACATCTGGCGCGCATCCATCACCTGACCGGGGAAACCATCGACGACGGCAACGTCGAGATCGCCGATGTCGATGCCGGCCATCAGCGCCGTCGTCGCAAAGATGAAGCGGATCTCGCCGCGGCGCAGGCGCGCGAAGACGTCGTTCTTGTCGGCGCGATCGCTGTAGTAATCAGCCACTGCGTCGCTCAGATGACCACGTCCCTGCTTGCGAAAGAATTCGCGCAGGCGTACGCTGCCAGACTTCGCAGCGTTGATCGAACGCGTGAAAACAATCATGCTGACCGGTCGTTCACCACCGTTCGAGTCATCCGTCTTCGTATCAGCGAAAAACTCACACAAGTCCTGCACCGGCGTTCGCGTCATGAGGAAATGTCGACGCGGCACGCGTGCGCCGCTGCGGTCGATCACTACGAAGTGCTCGGGCTTGAAGCCGGTCAGCTGTGCAGCGAGGTGAAGCGGCGAGTGCACCGTTGCCGATGAAATGACAACTTGCGGCGCACGATTGCTCAGACGGAATGTGCGCGCAGCGACGCGGCGCATGATGTTGGCTACGTTCGAGCCGAACGCGCCCTTATAGACGTGCGCCTCGTCGAGCACGACGAAGCGCAGATTGCGGAAGAAGCGCGCCCAGTTGGCGAACGAATTCGGCAGCAGCAGATAGTGCAGCGAATCCGGCGTGGTAATGATGATGTCGTTGTCGCGTCCGCGCACCTGCTGCTTCTCTTCGGTGCTCACGCTGCTGTTGAGCACGCCGATCGTGAGGCGATCGGCTTCGGGCAGCTTGTCGTTCAACTCACGCAGACGCTCGACCTGATCGGTCGCCAGCGCCACCAGCGGAAATACGAACAGCGCGGTGCTGCCGCGTTTGGCCAGCAGCTCTTCGAGGATCGCCGGGGTAAAGCTGGCCGTCTTTCCGCTGGCGGTCGGCGTCGACAGCACGACGCTTTTCTTATCGCGCAGGGCGCGATAGGCCTGGGCCTGATGTGAATAGAACGAGCGGATGCCGACAGCCTCGAACGCCGCACGCACGCGCGCATCGAGTTCAGGCAGCGCTTCGAATGGAGCTGCTTCGGCGTCGTCCTCGACACGATAGATGCGGTCGCCATCAATGCCCTCTTCACTGAGGTCCTCGAGCGCGTCGCGACGCAGCCTGTCCATGTGCTTCGCGAATTGCGTGCCGCGGCCGGTGAGGCGCGACGTAGACGAGTCGGCGAGCAGCACCTGCAATGCCTCACGCTCAAAACGCTGCAGGACTCCATCGTCGAATTCGACCGTAACGCTGCGACGCGTCGAAAGCAGCACCGTCCCCGCGCCATATTCCGGATGCGTGATGCGCGCACCTTTGGCGAACGGGTCGACCGGCGCAGCCGGCGCATCGCGCAGCTGGCGCTGCTTGAATTGCAGCACACGTCCGGCAGCAGCCTGCAGCGCATCCTGCCACGTGCTGGACTTGCGCGGCGCCTCGTCCTCGACGAGCCGCACGTCGATCGCCTCCTCCTCATCGAGGCGGCGCTCATTCTGCTGCGTGCCGAAGCGCACATGTTCGCCCTCCTCAAGCGGACCGCCGCGTGGTTCGGCGATGTTGCGCGCGCGCACGAAATACGTCACCCCACGCACATCCTGCACCATTCCGCAGGCCTTGTCTTCGTCGTACCACTTGACGATGCCGACTTTCATATCCCCCACCTCACTGATTGCATTGGTGCATTATGCGCTTACGCACGACGGACGAGGATACATCCGCTGTCAGGGGCAAATTTCGACAGCAGATGTTCCTCACGCGAAGCCGCGAAGAACACAAAGGAAAATACTTTTTAGGCTTTTCTGCTCCGTCGCTCGAAGAAGATTTTTCGGTGACGGAATTCAGACATCTTCGCGTTCTTCGCGTTCTTCGCGTGAGAAATACATCCGCCGTCCGCATAGAATCTCAGCACCATGAAATTGACGATTGCGGCTCTGCCTGGCGACGGCATCGGTCCCGAAGTGATGATGGAAACGCTCAATGTGCTGCGCGCTATGAACCTCGACATGGACGTGCGCGAGGGTCTGGTCGGCGGCATCTCGATGGACACGCACGGCGTGGCCCTCACAGACGACACACTGCACATGGCGCAGCAGGCCGACGCCGTGTTGTTCGGCGCCGTCGGCGGCCCAGCCAACAGCCCGTGGAGCAACCCGGCCAACAAGGTACGGCCGGAACAGGCCATCCTCGGCCTGCGCAAGGGACTCGGCCTGTTCGCCAACCTGCGCCCGGTCAAGGTCTACGACGCGCTCATCGACGCGTCCACGCTGAAGCCCGAGGTCGTGCGCGGCGTCGACATGATCATTCTGCGCGAACTGACCGG
>CAXNFZ010000107.1:0-9016 GCA_964201495.1 Chloroflexota bacterium
TTAGGCCCGAGTAGGTGCAGTACCGCGTAATTACAGTAAAAGGACAATCAATGAGCACATCAAAAATTCGAGCCGCAGTCGTGGGTGTGGGCGTGGGCTGGAACCACGTTGAAGGATACCAGTCGCATCCGGACGTCGACATCGTCGGCATCTGCGACATGAATCCGAAAGTGCTCAAAGAACGCGGCGACCGGTTCAATATTCCCGAGGACCGCCGCTTCGACAACTTCGATGACATGATCGCGAAGACCAAAATCGACGTCATCAGCATCGCCCTGCCGAATTTCCTGCACGAACCCGTAGCGACCAAGTGCCTGCAGCTCGGCATGCACGTGCTGTGCGAAAAGCCGCTCGCAACCGACGTCGCCAGCGCCACGCGCATCGCCGAAGCCGCCGAAAAAGCCAATCGCACGCTGATGGTCTGCTACAACCACCGGTATCGCCCCGAAATCATGTGGCTCAAGGACCAGCTGCGCACTGGCGACTTCGGCCGCATCTACGCAGCCAAAGCCGGCTGGATGCGCGAAGGCTTCATCCCGGCCCACGGCGCCTGGTTCACGCAGAAGGACAAGGCCGGCGGCGGCGCGCTGATCGACCTCGGCGTGCATGTGCTCGACCTGGCGCTCTGGCTGATGGGATACCCCAAGCCGGTCAGCGTCAGCGGCTCGATGTTCTCCGAA
Source organism: Chloroflexota bacterium (assembly GCA_964201495.1). GTDB lineage: Bacteria > Chloroflexota > Anaerolineae > J036 > Brachytrichaceae > CANJQH01. Next base: position 681 of record CAXNFZ010000107.1, read on the forward strand.
TTCGGCGTGCGCGGCCAGAAGACCATGCCGCGGAACGCCCAGCTCCCCAGCTTCGACGTCGAGGATTCGGGCATGGGCTTCGTGCGCTTCGCCGGCGGCAGCGTGCTGCAGTTCGAAAGCGCCTGGGCCAGCCATCGCGAGCCGAAGGCGGACGGCTTCTTCGTGCGCCTGTTCGGCAGCGAAGCCGGTGCGAATTTCTACACGGCCGAGCCCAACGGCGAAACCGTGGCCGTCTATAAGTACGTCTCCGATCAGCCCAGCGCCATCGTGCCCAAACTGCCGAACACGACCAACGGCCACCGCATCGCCGTACATCACTTCGTCGATTGCGTGAAGAACAGCAAGACCCCGGATTCGCCGGCAGAACACGGCATCGTCGGCCTGAAGATCATCGAAGGCATCTACCGCTCGTCGAAGACCGGCCACGAAGTCGAGGTATAGCAGAGGCGAGAGGGGAGAACGGACAAAATCGCGGCGTCCCAGACTTCAGCCGGGATGTCGCAATTTTGCATGTATGTACAGGTATATCCGTCGCTAAGTGAGTCGCCAAAAGTTCTGGCGGCAGATTCGCCTCCCCCGCTTTGCGGGGGAGGAGAATCTGCCGGACAAAACTTATGGACAGGAATTTAGGGAAAATGTGTTTCTCACGCGAAGAGCGCTAAGAGCACGAAGAACACGAAGCGGTCTGAATTTCGTCGCCGAAGAAACTTTCTCGAGCGACGGCGCAGAAAAGCCTTCACAAGCCTTATCCTTTGCGTTCTTCGCGGCTTCGCGTGAGGAAAATCTGCTGGCGAAGTCTGCCCCAAAGTGCGAATGCACCCGATATTTACGAACGGATACTTAAACCGGCAGGGAGGAATTCATGCAATTCGAACTCGACGGCACGCATTTGCGGCTCGACCCGCGCGATCCGGCGTTTTACAACGACCCGTATCCGTTCTACGAACAGATTCGCGCGCGCACGCCCGTCGCCTACTGGGAGAACTTTAACGTCTGGGCGTACGTGAACCACGACGACGTCAGCGCGCTGCTGCGCGACCGGCGCTTCGGCCGGCAGCTGACGCATTTGAAGTCACGCGAAGAGCTGGGCTGGCCGCCGGTGCGCGACGAGCTGCGGCCGTTTTACGACGTGGATGACCTGCAGATGCTGCAGCTCGAGCCACCAAATCACACGCGGCTGCGCAATCTGGTGCAGAAATCGTTCATGTCGCGGCAGATCGAAACGATGCGGCCGAAGCTGGCTGCGCTGTGCGACGCGCTGATCGACGAAATGCAGGCGACGGGTGAGGTCGATCTGCTCACCGCATACGCCACGCCGCTGCCGGTGATCGCAATCGCGCAGCTGCTGGGCGTGCCCGTAGAAATGAAGGACTGGCTGCTGAGCTGGTCGCACAAGATGGTACAGATGTACATGCTCGGGCACACACGCGAGCAGGAGCTCGAAGCGGTGCAGGCCACGCAGGAGTTCGTAGCATATTTGCGCGACCTCGTCGCTGAGCGGCGCAAAAGGCCCGCAAACGATCTGATCACCCTCCTGATCGACGCCGAGGAAGCCGGAGACAAGCTCACGGAAGACGAGCTGATCTCGTCGTGCATTCTGCTGTTGAACGCCGGGCACGAGGCCACGGTGAACGTAATCGGCAATGGCATGTCGGCACTGCTGACGCATCCGGAGCAGTGGGCGAAGCTGGTGGCCGCGGACGCAGCGCCCGGGCTGGTGCAAAGCGCCGTGGAGGAAATGCTGCGCTGGGATCCGCCACTGCATTATTTTCATCGCTGGGCGATGGAAGACGATCTCGAATACAAGGGCAAGCGCTTCAAGATGGGCGACACGATCGCCGTGCTGCTGGGAGCGGCCAACCGCGATCCGCAGCGCTTCACAAACGCGCAGGCGTTCGACATCACCCGGCCGGTGGAGGCCAACCCGCACGTGAGCTTCGGCGGCGGAATTCATTTCTGCGTGGGCGCGCCGCTCGCGCGGCTGGAGCTGCAGGTGGCGGTCGAACGCCTGGTGCGGCGTGTGCCCGGGCTGGCGCTCGCCGAGGCGGCGGAATATCGCAACGCCTTCGGATTCCACGGGCGCGAGGCGGTGCAGGTGATTACCCCTTCCGCGCATCCGGCGCGTTAATGCTCGACACCCCGTGAGGGCCTCCAGGCAGCGTCAGGCGGACACTCGTTCAAAGTGCTACCATCCGCCCACCATGCCCCATCCACTTCACGGAAAAACCATCATCATCACTGGCGCCAGCTCCGGCATCGGCGCCGCCGCCGCCCGCGCCCTCGCCGCTCTCGGCTGCAACCTCGCCCTCGCCGCCCGCTCCGCCGAGAAGCTCGCCGCGCTCGCCGACGAACTCGGCCCCGCCGCCCTCGCCGTCCCCACCGACGTCACCCGCGGCGACGACGTACGCGCGCTCGTCGACCGCACCCTCGCCCGCTTTGGCCGCATCGATGTGCTCTTCGCCAACGCCGGCATCTATATCCCCGGTCAGGTCTCTGAGGGCAATCCCGACGACTGGGCCAATCTCATGGACGTCAATGTCAATGGCGTCCTGCGCTGCACGCACGCCGTCCTCCCGCACATGATCGCCCAGCGCTCCGGGGACATCCTCGTCACCAGCTCGATCTCCGGCTTCATCGACATTCACTGGGAGCCGATCTACTCCGCCTCCAAACACGCCGTCCAGGGCTTCGTCCACACCCTCCGCCGCCAGGTCGCCCCTCACAACATCCGCGTCGGCTCCCTCGCCCCCGGCATGGTCGCCAACGAACTCTGGGGCTTCCATGACCCCGCCGCCATCGACCACCAGATCGCTCAACATGCCAGCCTGCGCTCCGAAGATGTCGCCGCCGCCGCTATCTTTATGCTCTCGCAGCCGCCGCACGTCACCATCCGCGACCTGGTCATGCTGCCACAGAATCAGGACCTCTGAGATTTCGTAACTACTCAGGCCTAAATCAGTATTTCCCGCGAAACGCGCTATTCCTTCCCCCTTCGGGGGAAGGAATAGCGCGTTTCGCGTTGGAAAAATGGATGGCCTGAGTAGTTACGAAATCTGAAATCTGAAATCCTTATAATCCTCCCCGCATGTCCAAGCTCTCCTGCGCCGTCATCGGCGGCACCGGCTACACGGGTGGCGAATTGCTGCGCCTGCTCGAAGGTCACCCCAACGCCCACATCACGCAAATCACCTCGCGCAGCCGCATGGGCGAATTCGCCCACACCGTCCACCCCAATCTGCGCGCCACCACCCACGGCCAGCTGCAGTTCATCCGCCCAGAGGATGTGCAGCCCTGCGACGTGATCTTTCTCTGTCTGCCGCATGGCGAAGCCGGCACCCAGATCGAGAAATGGGCCGCTCTCGCCGAAACGGTCATCGACCTGAGCGCCGATTTCCGTCTGCGCGATCTGCAGGCCTACAAACGCTGGTACGGCGAGGATCACCCTGCCCCTGCCTGGGCCGAACGCTTCGTCTACGGCCTGCCGGAACTCTCACGCAGCCAGCTCCACGGCGCCCGCTTCGCCTCCGGCGTCGGCTGCAACGCCACCGCCACCAACCTGGCGCTGCTGCCCCTCGCCCGCGCCGGCCTGCTCGACTCAGCCATGCCCATCATTGCCGACATCAAGGTCGGCTCCAGCGAAGGCGGCGCATCCGGCAACGACGGCTCGCATCACCCGGAACGCAGCGGCGCCGTCCGCCCCTACGCTCCCGTCCAGCACCGCCACTGCGCTGAAGTCGAACAGACCTTCCGCACGCTCGGCCTCACTGCGCCCCAGGTCTATATGACGATCACCTCGATTGAGATGGTTCGTGGCGCCGCCGCCGCCGTGCACGTCTTCCTCAAGGAAAAAATGCAGGAAAAAGACCTCTGGAAGGCCTTCCGCTCCTGCTATAAGGACGAACCGTTCGTCCGCATCGTCAAAACCAATACCGGCATCTTTCGCGCCCCCGAACCCAAAATTCTCGCCGGCTCCAATTTCGCCGACGTCGGCTTCTATCTCGCCGACGATGGCCGCAAGGTCACCCTGCTCTCCGCCATCGACAACCTCGTCAAAGGCGCCGCCGGCAGCGCTGTCCAATGCCTCAATCTCATGCGCGGCTTCGACGAACGCGCCGGGCTGGGCTTCTCCGGCCTGCATCCGTAGGCAGGGGTCAGGGATCAGGGGTCAGAGCATGCAAAACACGCATCTCACGGGCATTTCGCGTGCCTCTCCCCTCTCTTCCCTCTCCCCCCTCTCTCCTTCCTCTTTCATGCTATCATTTTGCCTTGCGCGCTAGCACTCCGATAGCACGACTGCCAGAGAGTGCTAACCGGCGCGCACGTACTATGAGCGAACTGTCTTCGCGTCAGCAAACCATTCTCGGGCTGGTCGTCAAGCTCTATATCGCCACGGCACAGCCCGTCGGCTCGCGGACGCTGCTCGAAAATCACCTGGATCTGCAGGTTTCCAGCGCCACCATCCGCAACGAAATGGCGGCGCTCGAAGACCTCGGCTATCTGACGCACCCGCATACCTCGGCCGGACGCATGCCCACCGACAAGGGCTATCGCTATTTCGTCGAACGTCTGCTCGGCGACATCGAACTTTCCGCCGCAGAACGCAACACGATCCGCCACCAGTTTCACCAGGCGCGCCTCGAAATGTCGCAGTGGATGCGCCTGGCCGCCGCCGTGCTCACCCGCTCGCTGCGCGGCGCCGCCCTGATCACCGCCCCGCGCATGGATAAGCCGCGCCTGCGCCAGCTCAGCCTGCTCTCCACTCAGGCCCAGCGCGCGCTGATGGTCGTCGTCTTTCAGGGCGGCAATGTGCTCAATCGCAGCCTCACGCTCAGCGAGCCAACGTCGCCAGAGCTGCTCATTCAGCTCGCCAACAAGCGCAATTTTGCCTTCGAAAACCTCGACGCTGATGCCATCCGCCGCAAAATCTCCGATTTCACCGATTTCGAACGCGAAATCGTGCAGCACCTGCTCAGCCTCATGTCCAGCGACGCCGACGCCAATCCGCAGCAGATTTTTCACGACGGCCTCTCCGAAGTACTCCAGGAGCCTGAATTCGAACGCTCCAGCGAGGCCAACGCCCTCGTCAGCGCGCTCGAACAACCCAGCTTCCTCACAGATGTGCTCGACGCTCCCATCGGCACCGTCCAGGTCGTCATCGGCGGCGAAGGGCGCTGGCAGGAACTCAGCGCATGCAGCCTCGTCTTCGCCAAATACGGCGTCGAGGGCTTCGCTACCGGCGCCCTCGGCGTGCTGGGGCCCACCCGCATGCCGTACGCCCGCGCTATCGGCACCGTTCGCTATGTCGCCGACCTCATGAGTGACATGGTCAGCGATTTGTATATTCACGAATAATTCGAATATGTCCCCACGCACTCCTGCTGCAGTCGCCTGCGCAACGCTCAGGATTCGATGGGGACTCGCAAAGCAATATGGAACAGAATACCGAACCTATCGCTAACTCAGACGCCAATACCAACACGGACCCGGGCGCCGTGCTCGCGGCCGATTTGGAAAAAGCGCGCGCAGAAGCGGCCGCCAATCTTGATGGCTGGCAGCGCTCGCGCGCCGAATTCACCAACTACAAGAAACGCATGGAGGCGCAAAATGCCGAGCTGCGCAACATCGCCGTCACCAGCATCATTACAAAAATGCTCCCGGTGCAGGACGACTTCGAACTCGCCGTGCGCAATCTGCCGGAATCGCTGCGCAACGAAAATTGGGTCGTCGGCGTGCTTCACATCTCGCGCAAGCTCGCCGGCCTGCTCGAAAATGAAAATGTCAAGACCATCGAGGTCGGCCCCGGCACGGCATTCAATCCCGCCCTGCATGAAGCGATCACGCATGATGCCGACCCCAGCGTGCCCAGTGGCCACGTCATCGAGGTCGTGCGCAACGGCTACCGTCTCGGCGAACGTGTGCTTCGCCCGGCTCTCGTGCGCGTGGCTCAGTAATACTCAAAAATAATACTCAAAAATACTCGAATCTCTCGGCCAGCCTGCACCATTCCCTTCGCTCGTGCGCCGAAAAGCGGCGTGCTGCGAAGATCGAATTTGCTAAAAATCGTGCAGGCTGCCAGTTCAAGTGAATCTTTTCTACTTTTTTCTGGAATGTTATGGCAAAAATTATCGGAATCGACTTGGGCACCACCAACAGCGTGGTCGCCGTCATGGAAGCAGGCGAACCTACCGTCATCACCAGCGCCGAAGGCTCACGCCTGATCCCCTCGGTCGTCGCTGTCAACCCAAAGAACAATGAACGCATCGTCGGCCAGGTCGCCAAGCGCCAGGCCGTCACCAACCCGGAGAATACGATCTTCTCCGTGAAGCGCTTCATGGGCCGCAAATTCACCGACGCCGAGGTGCAGAAGTCGCTCAAAGTAGTGCCCTATCGCGTCGTCGCCGCCCCCAATGGCGACTGCCGCATCGTCATGGGCAGCAAGGAGTACTCGCCTCAGGAAGTCAGCGCCATGGTCCTCCAGAAGCTCAAGGCCGACGCAGAAGCCTATCTCGGTGAACCAGTCAGCCAGGCCGTCATCACCGTTCCGGCCTATTTCAACGATGCGCAGCGCCAGGCCACCAAAGACGCCGGCAAGATCGCCGGCCTCGAGGTCATGCGCATCATCAACGAGCCGACTGCCTCGGCGCTCGCCTACGGTCTTGACCGCAAAAAGGACGAGACGATCATCGTCTACGACATGGGCGGCGGCACTTTCGACGTCTCCATTCTCGATGTCGGCGACGGCGTGTTCGAGGTGAAGGCCACCAACGGCGACACGTTCCTCGGCGGCGATGACTTCGACGACCGCATCATGCATTACCTGATCGACTTCTTCAAGAAGGAAACGGGCATCGATGTCAAAGCCGACCGCCAGGCGCTCCAGCGCCTCAAGGAATCTGCCGAGAAAGCCAAGATCGAGCTGTCGTCGACGATGGAAACCGAGATCAACCTGCCCTATCTCACCGCCGACGCCACAGGCCCCAAGCATCTCGTCACCCGCCTGACCCGCTCGCGCCTCGAACAGCTTACCGAGGACCTGATCGCCCGCTCGCTCACGCCCTGCCAGCTCGCCCTGCGCGACGCCGGCATCGACAAGAGCAAAATTCACGAGGTCGTGATGGTCGGCGGCATGACGCGCATGCCCGCGATTCAGGAAGCCGTCAAGCGCCTGTTCGGCAAAGAGCCCAACAAGAGCGTCAACCCCGATGAGGTCGTCGCTATCGGCGCAGCCGTGCAGGCCGGCGTGCTCGGGGGCGAAGTCAAGGACGTGCTGCTGCTCGATGTCACCCCGCTCACGCTCAGCATCGAAACGCTCGGTGGCGTCGCCACCCCGCTGATCGAACGCAACACGACGATTCCCACCGGCAAGAGCCAGGTGTTCAGCACCGCCAGCGACAGTCAGACCAGCGTCGAAATCCACGTCGTGCAGGGCGAACGCCCAATGGCCGCCGACAACAAGTCGCTTGGCAAGTTCATCCTCGACGGCCTTCCGCCGGCCCCGCGCGGCATCCCGCAGATCGAAGTCAAATTCGACATCGATGCCAACGGCATCCTGAACGTCAGCGCCACCGACAAGGCCACCGGCAAGACCGGGCACATCACGATCCAGTCATCCTCTGGCCTCGCCAAGGACGAAATCGATCGCATGGTGAAGGAAGCGCAGGCCAACGCCGCGACCGACAGCAACCGCCGCGAAAAAATCGAGGCGCACAACGAAGGCGACAACTCGGCGTACCAAGCCGAAAAGATGCTGCGCGAAAATGGCGACAAGATCCCGGCCGCCGCAAAGTCTGAAATCGAAGCAAAAATTGCCGCGGTTCGCCAGGCCATCGGCGGCGAGGACGTCGCGCTGATGCGCTCCGCGACCGAGGAGCTGCGGAATACGCTCGCCAACGCCGGCGCAGCGATGTACCAGGCGGACGACAACGCCACCCCCGCAGGTGATGCGCCGAAGCCGCCCACCAACGACGATGTCATCGACGGTGAAGTGCGGGACGATAAGTAACGATTCCGGGCATCACTCGCTCTGCCGATCACCTGTCCTCTTTGCTGCTCCACCAGTGAATCGGACGCCGTGATCGGCCGGCGAGCATCGCCTTTCTTTCTGGATTCCTGAATTCTCTATGGCCAAACGCGACTATTACGAAGTTCTCGGCGTCGGAAAAAACGCCACCCAGGATGAGCTGAAAAAAGCCTTCCGCCAGATGGCGCGCAAATTTCATCCGGACGTCAACAAGGAAAAAGACGCCGAGACTCGTTTCAAGGAAGTCAACGAAGCCTACGAAGTGCTGAGTGACGACCAGAAGCGCGCGGCCTACGACCGCTACGGTCACGCCGGG
>CAXNFZ010000108.1:0-8883 GCA_964201495.1 Chloroflexota bacterium
CACACGCAGTTCGGGGCGAATCTGCCGCCAGAACTTTTGGCGACTCACTTAGGCCACGTCGTCCCACGAAGTGCCGGAGGCAACGTCGACTTTAAGGTGAACGGAGAGTGGGTAAGCACTTTCCATTTCTGTGCGCACGAGAGTGCGGATGTCGTCGAGCTCATGGGGAGGGCAGTCGAAGACGAGCTCGTCGTGCACCTGCAGAGTCATGCGTGTTTGAAAGTCGGCGTGCTTGAGTGCAGCGTGGATGCGGACCATGGCGATCTTCATGATGTCGGCGGCGCTGCCCTGCACCGGGTGATTGATGGCTTCGCGTTCGGCGCGGCGCTTCATCTGTTCCGGTGCGCCGTGCTGCAGTTCAGGGAAATAGCGGCGGCGGCCAAGCAGTGTTTCGACGTAGCCTTGTTCGGCGGCGAGGTGCTTGGTGTTGGCCAGCCAGTCGTGCACGCGCGGGAATCGCTCGAAGTAGCGCTGAATGAACGCCTGGGCTTCTCCGACGGACATGCCTGTGCCTGCGGCAAGCGCCTGCGGGCCCATGCCGTAGGCGATGCCGAAGTTGATGCGCTTGGCGTTGCTGCGCTGCATCGACGTGACGTCGGTGAGCGGAGTGTCGTAGATGACGGCGGCGGTGGTGGCGTGGATGTCCTCGCCGCGGGTGAAGGCTTCCTTCATCGTCGGGTCGTCGGCCATGTGGGCCAGGATGCGCAGCTCGACCTGTGAATAGTCGGCGCTGACGAGGCGCCAGCCGGCGCGTGGCACGAACGCCTTGCGCACGCGGTGGCCCATTTCGCTGCGATTGGGGATGTTCTGCAGATTCGGATTTGATGACGAGAGGCGGCCGGTGACGGCGCCGGCCTGATTGAAGTCGGTGTGCAGGCGGCCGGTGCCTGGATTGATCAGGCGTGGCAATGCTTCGACGTAGGTGCCGTGCAGCTTGGAGAGCTCGCGGTGTTCGAGCAGCAGCGGAATGACCGGATGCCGGCCGCGCAGTTCATCGAGCACTTCGGCTGAAGTGGAAAGTGCGCCGGTGGAGGTGCGCGACTGCGCCGGCAGGCCGAGCTTTCCGAACAGCACTTCGCCGAGCTGCTTGGGCGAATTAATGTTGAATACGGCTCCGGCGCTTTCGAAAATTTCTTTTTCGAGTTCGCGCAGGCGCGCAGTAATTTCGCCGGAGAGCTCGCCGAGATATCTCACGTCGAGCGCGACGCCGGTCATTTCCATCTCGGTGAGCACGGGGATCAGCGGTACCTCGACCTCATGGAAAAGCTTCGCCTGTCTGCGCTGAATCAGCTTCGGCTCCAGAATTTTCCAGAGGCGCAGCGTGGCGTCGGCGTCGGCGGCGGCGTATGCGGCGGCCTGTGCGATTGGCACTTCGCGCATGGTGATCTGCTTGCGGCCCTTGCCGATCAGTTCGGTGATTTCGGTCATCTGCCAGCCGAAGTAATCGAACGCCATCTGCTTGAGGCCGAGGCCGCGCCCGCCGGGATCACACAGAAACTGCGCAAGCATGGTGTCGTAGACGGGTTTGTCGATTTGTACGCCGAGCATGCGCAGCACTTCGAGATCGAATTTGGCGTTGTGAGCGACGAGCTGCGCGTTGGGGCGTTGCAGTGCCTGCGCGATCGGTTCGAACTTCTGTGACGTCGGATCGAGCTGCCAGGTTTCGGCGTCGAGCAGTGAGGGCGTGGCTCCGGCGAGGGGCAGGTACCATGCTTCGCCTTCACGCACGGAAAAGGAGAGGCCGACTGCCTCGGAGCGCAGTGGATCCGTGCTGGTGGTTTCGGTGTCGAAGGCGATGAGCGCGGCAGCATTGAGCTCAGCGAGCAGCGTGCGGTAGTCGTCGTCGGAGGAGACAAGACGTGTGGTGGTGGCTGCGGCGGCGTCCAGCGTGTGCTTGGAGGCTGGTGCGGACGGATGGGTTGCTGGCTCATCGGTGCCAAACATTGCGATCTGCTCATGTGCGGCTGGCTCGGGTGCGGCGTTGGTGAGACCGGGCAGGCGGGTGAGCAGGCTGCGGAAATTCAGCTCGCGGAAGAGGGACATGATGCGCTGTGAATCGAAGCGCGCGGTGCAGGCGTCCCAGTTCACGTCGAGCGGCACGTCGGTGCGGATGGTGACGAGTGTGCGGCTGAGGTATGCGCTCTCGCGGCCGGCCTCGAGCGCAGTGCGTGCGCGCTTCTGCGTGATTTCGTCGAGGTGCGCGTAAATCTTGTCGAGCGTCTCGTGCTGCTGCAGCAACGTCTGCGCGGACTTTTCGCCGATGCCGCGCACGCCCGGCACGTTGTCGCTCGTATCGCCAACGAGCGCTTTGTAATCGATCATCTGATCCGGGCGAATGCCGTAGGTTTCCTGAACCCGGGCTTCGTCATAGAGGATTGTGTCTTCGAAACGCTGACGGCTGGTGAGCACGTGCACGAGCGGGTTGATGAGCTGAAGCGCATCGCGATCACCGGTGACGATGACCACATGCATCCCCTGGTCTGAGGCGCGACGCGCGAGCGTGCCGATGACGTCGTCGGCCTCGAAGCCATCGGCGGTGAAGACTGGAATGTCGAATGTGCGCACGACGTTCTGGATGCGTGGGATCTGCTGCGCGAGTTCGTCGGGCATTTTCTCGCGCGTGCCCTTGTAGTCCGCGAAGAGGTCGTCGCGGAAGGTGCGTCCGACGTCGAAGGCGACGGCGAGATAATCCGGCTTTTCGTCACGCCAGACCTTGAGCAGCATGTTGGTGAAGGCGAAGACGGCCCCGGTCATCTCCTTTTCTCCCTGCGCATTTTCGATGGAGAGCGAGGTGTTGACCATCGCGAAGTATGCGCGGTAGGCGAGCGAGTGCCCGTCGATGAGGATGAGTTTGGGAGACATATGGTTGAAATTCCGCGCATGGCATCATCCCGTTGCTGACCTCTTCTGAAAAGATCAGCAACGGGACGATGCCCTGTGCAAAGTGAACTGACGATGACCTGAGTCGCTGCGCCGTTACGAAATTGTAGATGCCGCTTCACCACAGGGTGCATCCGTGCATCCGCCGTTTGGGGTAAAAATGTTTGTGCGCGAAAATCTCACCCCTTCCCCTCTTCCCCTGCGATTTCGCTTGCTTTTCTCCCGTATCAGGTTCGATGCAGTGCGCGAAATCCTGGCGGAGAGGGGCGGTCGAGCACCGCATGCGTGTGCGTTGGTAAACAATCGCCGTCCGCATCGACGCGTCGCGCATGTGAGCGAAAGGCGCAGAAGGAGTTCCAATCGAATCACAGTCGACTCCACAAAAAAACCGCGTCTCCGCGCGAAATTCCGCGTCCTCCGCACTCTCCGTGATCTCTGCCCCAAACTGCGGATGCGCCCTCACCACATGCGCCGCGGCGGCGCATCGCGGTCGAGGTACATGAAATACGGATAGCCCTCGCCGATTTCGTAGAACGGGCGAAAGCGCAGGCGGGCGGGCGGGCCGGCGGGTGGAACCAGGCGGAAGACCGTCGGTGGATCGGCCTGCGGCGTGTAGGCGCCGTGTATGCCGCGCGGACGTCCGCCCGGTTCGGGCTGCAGCCATGCAGCGAGTGCGGCGTCGTCGCTTGGCAGACGAACAGCCGTGTCGTGGTACGCGCCTTCGAGCACGAATACCACCGGTCCACGCATGAGCGCCACGCGGTCGGGCATGTGCGGATCGGCGGGCGACAGGCGGAAGGGCAATGGAATCTCGAGGTCGATGCGGTCCCCGTCGTTCCAGACGCGCTCGATCGTCGCCCAGCTTCCGGGCGCAGCCGGTGTCGACACGGCTTCTCCGTTGACCGACAGTGATACCCCCGCCGACCATCCCGGCACGCGAAAGCGCAGCGCGAGCACTGTCGGTGCGCTCGTCGAGACGGTGAAGTGCACGTGACCTTCGTCCGGGTATGCCGTCTCCTGCTGAACGGATACTGCGGCGTTGGTGTGCTGCCACGTCACTGTGGACGGCAGGTATAGATTTACGAACAGCCCGCGCGCATCGTGGAAGTAGACGAGGTTGTGGTACTCGGCGACATTTTGCAGATACGTACCCGAGCAGCAGGTGAACGTTTCCCAGTTGTACACCTTCATGCCGCCGCCGACGCGGTAATCGCCGTAATAGAACGCGCGCCCGCCTTCGGCGATGGGCAGCGCAGCGCCGATGGCGTTGTAGAGCAGCTGCTCGATCCAGTCACCGTAGTGAGCTTCGCCGGTGTACTGCAGCAGATAGCGCGCCAGCTTGAAGCCGGCCCATGAACAGCAGCTGACCTCGCACGTATCCGAGCGCGTGTCCAGCGCGCGGCCGATGCCGATATCCGGCGCGACGAAGCGCTCATTCGGCCCGTAGCCTCCGGTAGCGAATGCCTGATGGCGGCGCACGTATGACGCGGCGTTTTGCGCCATGTGCAGATATTGCGGCTCGCCGAGGACGGCGTAGGCCATCATGGCGCTGCTGAAGGTGTTCACGTGGCTGTAGGCGTGCACGCCGTGTGCGTGCGTCGGCGAATCTCCGTCGGCAAAGCGGTTCCAGTATTCGGGGTACAGCCATTGCAGCGCGTATGTGCGATACGACTCTGCGCCGGTGAGCATGTGTGCGCGGAAGAGATGTTCGGACAGCGTATACCATTCGAGCGGCGCGCCCTGATATTCGCTGGTGCTTTCCGGGTCGGCGGCGCGATTGCTGCGATCGAACGTGCGCATGGCGTGAGCGACGACGCGTTCGAGCACGGGCAGCGCCTGCGTGTGGCCGGCAAATTGCGCGAGATCGACCAGGCCGCCGACGAGTTTGTCGAATGTGTAGTGCGACATGCGCGCGCCGGCATTGGTGGCGGCGTCGGCCGTCGCAGCGTCGGCGGGTTCGTCGGATGGGGACAAACCGCTGTCGGGGCTGAGTGTGGCGGCCCAGCCTTCGAAAAGAGCGATCGCTTTATTGCGCAGGGCGTCGTCGTTGAGCGCGCGAGAGAGGCGCGCCATGCCGCTGAGCCACTGGCCGAACACCATGCTGCTGTCCTCGCTGCACCATCCGCCGAGCGGTGCGCCGGGCGCCGGCAGGCCGGCGGCCTTGCGGAAGCCATGCAGGATATCGTCGTCATGCAGGTGCAGATAGAAATCGCGGGCGGCGACCATCTGGCGCTGCCAGCGGCCGGGGGCGAGCTGCACGCCAGAGTAATCGAACGGCTGTGCGAAAAGTGCGGGCTGAGACATCGGCGGGAGTATAGCGATGTCGGGGATACGCCCCTTTGTACGGTGCGCAGCCCGGCGTCATACAATTCGCTGCATGCTCAACCTCTCCGTCTCCACCTGGAGTCTGCATCGCACGCTTGGGAAGCCGGCCATGTTCGGGCCGGCGGATGCGCCCGTTGATGAGCCGAACTCGGATGCGGCGCATGCGCTGCTTACGCTGCCGGCGCAGCTGGCGGCCTTCGGCATTCGCACGCTCGAGTTGTGTCACTTTCACGTGCGCAGCACCGACGCAGCATATTTGGCTGCGCTAAAGCAATCGCTGGGCGACGCTGGTGTGACGCTGCACTGTCTGCTCATCGACGCCGGTGACCTGACGCATGCGGAGCATGCCGTGCGTGATGAAGCGTGGATCGCCAGGTGGGTCGATGTGGCGGCGGCGCTCGGAGCGAAGACCGCGCGCGTGATCGCCGGCATGGCCGAGCCTTCCGACGCGGCGCTGGCGCAGTCGGCGGCGGCGTTGTCGCGATTGGCCGCATTTGCAGCCGCTCGTGGTGTGCGCGTGGTGATCGAAAATTTCTACGCAACGACCGGCACGCCGCCCGCGGTGCGCAAACTGCTGGCGCAGTCGCAGGGCGATATCGGCTTTAAGCTCGACTTCGGAAACTGGCGCGGTCCGGGCAAGTATGAACTGCTGGCGGAAATTGCTTCACTCGCAGAGAGCGTGCACGCCAAGGCCAGCTTCACTGGCCCGTATCAGCCGGCCGCCGACGATTACACACGCTGCCTGCAGATGATGCGCGACGTGAATTTTTCCGGGCCGTGCACGCTGATCTACGACGACGCCTCCGGGCCGGACGAGTTTCGCGGGCTTGCGGCGGAGCGGGAGCTGGCGGTGGCGGTTCTGTAGTGGATAGTGATCGTGTGCGCTGTCACTATCACTATCCACTATCACTATCCACTATCTTCCACTACTCGAACATTTCCGCCGGCACGTGCCCTTCCCACTGCGGGTGCGCGGTGAGGCCGAGGAAGTGTGCGAGGGTGGGAGCGGTATCGAGCAGGCTGACCGGGTTTTGGATCGTGTAGCCGGCCTTTACGCCGGGCGCACGCACGGCCCAGGGGATGGTCATGTCCTCGGGCATTTCGGTGCCGTGCCCGCGATCGTGGCCGCCGTGGTCGGCTTGAATGACGACGGCGGCGTCGGCCGGCAGTGCGTTCAGCACGATGCCGAGCTGGGCGTCGACGTGTTCGATCTGCTTGATGTACTCGTTGCTCATCCAGCCGAAGGCGTGACCCCAGGTGTCGACCGTGCCCAGGTAGATAAAGGCGAAGTCGGGCTTGTGCACCGGGATCATGCGTGCGGCTTCAGCAGCGACGATGTTGTCGCCGTCCTGGTTGTAGGACGTGTTCTTGTAGAACGACAGCGTCAGCGCCTCGGGCATGTTGATGTTGCGCAGCGGCTCCCAGTTGTGGAAGGCTGCGGTCGTCTTTCCGGCGGCGGCGGCAATGTCGATCAGACCCGGCAGCGGGCGTGCCATTGGCGTCCACACGTTCGAGGTGATGCCGTGACGCGTCGGCGGCACGCTGTGAAAGATCGACGTGTGGCATGGCAGGGTGATCGACGGCATGACGCTGCGCGCGTTCATGGTGCTCGACCCGGCGGCGATGAATGACTTGAGGTTCGGGCAGTCGGCAAGGGGGATCGCATCCGGCCGCAGGCCGTCGATCATGATGAAGAATGTTGGTGTCATGGGACTAGGGAATAGGGAATAGGGAATAGGGAATAGGAAGCAGCTACAAGACCTGACAAGCCTCCGGCGCAAAGTGCACGGCAACGGTTTCGCCGATCTGTGGTACACGCAGAGCGGGGTTGTTCAGAATGTCGGCAGCGAGCGTATGGCCGTCGGCGCGGACGAGGAGGCGCACGACCGAGCCGAGGAACATGACCTGCGCGACTGTGCCACGGAAGGTATTGCTGCCGCTGTCGCCTTCGCCGAGCAGGATGATCTCGGGGCGCAGGTGCACGGTGACGGAGTCGCCGGCGCTGCGGTTGGTGAGCGCGGCGCCGAAGCGCACAGTTTGTCCGCCGGGCAGATTCAATGCGTCGTGCGACGCCGTGAGTGCGCCGGTGAGCGTGCTCTGCGTGCCGACGAATGAAGCGACGAAGGCGGTGCGCGGACGGTTATAAATTTCCGCTGGCGGACCGAGCTGTTCGATGCGGCCGGCGTTCATCACGACCATGCGATCGGAGAGCGCGAGCGCCTCTTCCTGATCGTGGGTGACATAGATTGTGGTGATTTTGAGCTCGAGCTGGATGCGGCGAATTTCGTTGCGCAGTTCGTCGCGAATTTTGGCGTCGAGCGCCGAGAGCGGCTCATCGAGCAGAAGCACGCGCGGCTGGATGGCGAGTGCGCGTGCCAGTGCCACACGCTGCTGCTGGCCGCCGGAGAGCTGGTGCGGGTAGCGGTCGGCCTGCGTGCTGAGCTGCACCAGGTCAAGCATTTCACCGACGCGCTTGCGCGCATCCTGCCTGGGCATGCGCATCAGGTCCAGGCCGAAGGCGACGTTGTCGCGCACGGTGAGGTGCGGAAATAGCGCGTACGACTGAAAGACCATGCCGACGCGGCGCTTGTTGGCCGGCACGTGCGTGATGTCTTCTCCGTCGACGTGGATGCGGCCGGTGTCCGGCGTTTCGAAGCCGGCCACCATGCGCATCGTGGTGGTCTTGCCGCAGCCGCTTGGGCCGAGGAAGCTGATGAATTCGCCGGCGACGATGTCGAGGCTGAAGCTCTCCACGGCGACGGTGGAGCCGAAGCTCTTGCGCAGGTCTGTGAGTTGCAGGTAGGCCATGGGGTCGAAGAGTTTAACGGATGCCGGCGCTGGGCTGGTTCGTTCCACGCGCGATGCGCTGGATGAAAAGAACGAGCACCCAGGTGAGCAGATAGCTGATGATGGTGAGCGCTGCAGGCTCGAAAATTTTGTTGCGGCCCATTGCGGCCAGGTACGAACCGAATGAGCGTTCGTCTGGGAAGAGAAAATTCACGAGTGCGTATTCACCGATGGCGACAGCGAACGTGATGAGCGACGCGCTGATGACTGCCACGCGCAGGTTCGGCAGGATCACGCGCCAGATCACCACGGCCCAGTTCGCACCGAGGCTGCGCGCAGCGTCGGTGAGCGTGCGGATGTCGATGGAGCGCAGGCCGGCGTCTATGGCGCGGAATGAGTATGGCAGCACGAAGACTGTGTATCCGCCAACGAGCATGAGCATCGTGCCGGCTTCGGTGTTGGTGAGTGCAAGTGGCTCGGCGGAATAAGTGCGCAGCAGTCCGAGCGTCAGCACGATGCCGGGGATGGCAAACGGCAACACGGAGATGAATTCGAGCACAGGCTTGAATTTCGGCAGCCGCAGGTGCACCCAGTAGGTCGTTGGCACGATGACGAGCGTGCTAAAGGCGATGGTCAGCACTGCGGCAAGGAGTGAGAACGCCAGCGACGAATAGAAGCGGGGCATCTTGATCTCGGTGCCTTGTGCGGTCTCGACCACTGCAAACGACCCTTCTGGAATTTCGAGCACTTTGGTGTAGGCATCGAAGCTGAGTGTGTTGCGACGCATGCGCAGCGAGTAGTCGAACTGCGTGATGAGCGGCACGATCAGATATGCCGTGCAGAGCAGCAGAATGGCCCAGGCGATGAAGCGAGTGAGGGGAGATTTGGAAG
>CAXNFZ010000109.1:0-8874 GCA_964201495.1 Chloroflexota bacterium
GTACTCGTGCGCTGGGTGCAGAGCATGAGCGAAATATGATGCCGGGCGCGAATCAGGCCTGTGCTGATTCGTAACGTGTGTGAACGTGAAAACGTGCGCGCGTGGCTAAAAGCAAGCATGAGGGAAATGGATACTCTCGATACATTTGAACGCCGAGACCGGTGGCGCACTGCGTGGGAGTGGCTGACAGGTGATGCGCTGCTGGCGATATTCGTCGCGGCTGCGCTTATCGTGGGAGCTGCACTGTTGACGCTGCCGCAGGCGCCGGATGCGGCAGCGGCGAATGCATGGCGCGTCGATGCACAAATACGACTGGGTGAGTGGTATACGCCGCTGGAGATATTTGGGCTGAACGACGTGCGCGGTTCGCGCTGGCTGCGTTTGCCATTTCTGGGGCTGGCGGCGCTGGCTGCGCTGCGGTTGATCGATCGCAGCATGCGCCTGCGTGCGCTGAATGCGGACGTGAATGCAGACCTGAATGCAGACCTGAATGCAGACGTGATCGACGATGGTCGCCGTTTGCGGGTGACAGACGCGGTGCTTGATATGACGCAATTGCAGGCTATTCTGCGCACACGGCAGTATCAGGTTCGGGCGGCTGGTGATGTGCTGCATGCCACGCGCGCGCCGTTCGCCGAACTTTTGTCGATTTTGCTGTATGTCGGATTGCTGATTGCCGCGGCTGGACTTCTTGCTGATATTTTCTTCGGCTGGGATGTAGCCGGCGTGCGTTTGAATTCTGATGCCCCAGCGGTGCTGCGCGCTGGCGTAGTCGTGAATCTTGATGCTGCGTCGAGCACGCCGCAGCAGGTTGCGCTGCGGGTCGAACCAGGCGATCAAAAATGGTTGCTGCGCGCCGGTGAATCGATGACAGAAGGGAGCCTGCGCACCGAGGTGCGTCGCATTTCGCCCGGCTATCGCCTGCAGGCGGCGCGCCTCGATGGAAGCGCGCTGGCGATTCGCACTTCGAATTACCTTTCGCCGACCGAGAGCGCCGTCGTGGACTTTGGCAGCGAAGACAGCGTGACCGTCGCGGTCCCTGAGGCTGGGCTGGTCGTCAGTCTGTTGCGCGCGCCAGCCGGTGGTGCAGATCAGCTGCGGGCGTACAGCGTCGGCGCCGCCGAGAAGGTGATTTTTGCGCCGATCGAACCGCGCATGCGCGTCGGCGGCGCTGAGCTCATGTTTGAAACGCTGATTGGCGCTGAGATCGACGTGCGCAGCCGGCCGGGCAGTGCAGCTGCGCTGCTGGGTGGAGTGGCTGCGCTTCTCGGCGCGCTGGGCTGTGCGATCCATCCGATGCGGCGCATCACGATTCGACGCAATGGAGCGTGGACGGAGTTCTACGCCGATGGGCGTGGCGTGCGTACGGATGTGCAGGTGATCTCGCGGCCGGCAGACGTTCAGTGACGTTCGGGTGGATGCATCCGCAGTTTGGGGCAGAGATCGCGGAGAGTGCGGAGGACGCGGCATTTCGCGCGGAGACGCGGAGATGCGGAGACGCGGGTTTTTGGGGGGATCGACTGTGATTTGATTGGAACTCCTTCTGCGCCTTTTGCTCACGTGCGCGATGCGTCGATGCGGACCTCGACTGTTTGTCAGCGCAGACGCATGCGGTGCTCGACCGCCCCTCTCCGCCGAGATTTCGCGCGCTGCATCGAGCCTGACACGGGAGATTTGTAAGCGAAATCGCAGGGGGAGAGGGGTCAGGTGTGAGGTTTTCGCGCACAAAATTTTCGCCTCGAACTGCGGGCACCCGGCGAGAGTCGTATACTGATGGCCCGCCCAGGCTTCTCGAGAGCTGTGCGCGGATTCATGAGATTTCAGCCGGCCAGTGTGCGGGCTGCAGAAGAGGTTTTCAGCGATGTCAGGACACAGCAAATGGGCGACGATCAGGCGAGCGAAGGGTGCGGCAGATGCCAAGCGCGGCGCAGCGTTCACGAAACTTACGCGCGAAATCGTGGCGGCCGCGCGCGAAGGCGGCGGCAACCCTGAGTTCAACGTGCGCCTGCGCCTGGCCGTGGATAAAGCCAAAGCCGGCAACATGCCGAAGGACAACATCGAACGCGCCATCGCTCGCGCTACCGGGCAGGGCGAGGACGCAGCGAATTTCGAGGAAGTGACGTACGAAGTCTATCTTCCACATAAGGTCCCGGCGCTGGTCTCCGTAGTGACCGACAACCGCAATCGGTCCGTAGCCGATGTGCGCAAGCTGATCACGCGCGCTGGCGGCCAGTTCGACGGCGCTGCTGTGGCGTGGCAGTTCAACCGCAAGGGTGTGATCGTGATCGAGAAGACGGCCGACGTATCGTTCGACGCCGTATTCGAAATTGCGCTCGAGGCCGGTGCTGACGATCTTCAGGACGGCGATGAGGCCATCGAGATCACCACTGAGCCTGAGTCATTTCGTGCTGTGCGTGATGCGCTCGTCGGCAAGAATATTCCGCTCGCGTCCGCCGAACTCGCCATGGTGCCTACGACGACGAGTGAACTTGATGAAGAGAAGACCGAGCAGGTGATGAACATCATCGATCATATCGAAGAACTCGACGATGTACAGACGGTTTATCACAACCTGCAGCTGTAATCTACAGAATTTGTAACGTCGCAGGCCGATCCATCCCCCATCGCGAAACACGCTGTGCCTTCCTCTGTGAGGCAGGCAAGGTGTTTTTCGTGATGGGAATCTGCGTTGGGAAATCGGCCAGCCTGCGTAGTTGCGCGAATGAAAATCTGAAATGCTCTTTCTCGGCATCGACCCCGGCATCGCGCGTTGTGGATATGGGCTGGTTGAGGAGAAAAGAGACGGCACGCTGCAGCCGATTGCGCACGGCGTGATCGAAACGTCGAAGCTGGATTCCTTGCCGCAGCGGCTGATGGTGCTGCATGGAGCACTGAGCGATCTCGTGGCGCGCTGGCAGCCTGCCGAGTCGGCAGTCGAAGAATTGTTCTTCGCCAAAAACACCACCAACGCCATTACCGTCGGCCAGGCGCGCGGCGTCGTGCTGCTTACCCTGCAGCAGCATGGATTGCTCGTCGCCGAATACACCCCGATGGAAGTCAAGCAGGCTGTCTCCGGCTATGGCGGCGCCGACAAGAAGCAGATGCAGGAGATGGTGCGGATGCTGCTGAATCTTGAAAAAATTCCGCGCCCGGACGACGCCGCCGACGCGCTGGCGGTAGCGATCACGCACGCGCATTCGCGGCGAATGCGGAGCAGGGAGTAGGTACGAGTAGAGGCATCTGACGCAAATTCAGCAGAGTGACGAGTCTGCTTCGGATGCACCCTCTGCTTCTCTATTTTTTGTCCCCGGGAGTACACTCTCTGTCGTGATCTCCCGACTGCGCGGCACCGCGCTTAGCATCAAACCTCCGATCGCCGTGATCGATGTCCACGGCGTTGGCTTTAAGCTCACATGTTCGCAGGCGGCGCTCGAGTCGTTGTCGGTCGGACATGCGTGCGATTTGCACACGCATATGATCGTGCGCGAAGACGACATTTCCCTCTACGGCTTCATGAGCGACGAGGAAGTTGAGTTGTTTCTGCTGTTGCTCGGCGTGCAGGGCGTCGGCGCCCGCACGGCGATTGCGATGCTGTCGAAGCTGTCTCCGCAGATGCTGCGCAGCGCGATCGTGAATCAGCAGACAGAAACGCTGTCGCGCGTGCCGGGCATCGGCAAGAAGACGGCGGAGAAAATCGCCTTTGCGCTGAAGGACAAGCTCAGCGGGCTGGATGTTGCGCCGGGTGGTGAATCCGTCGGGAACGCTCCGCTTACATCTGCTGATGCCGAAGTGATTTCTGCGCTGACGTCGCTCGGTTATTCGATTGCCGAAGCGCAGGCGTCGTTCGCGTCGCTGCCGCGCGGCGAGAAGCTCGACCTGGAGGAAAAACTGCGTCGTTGTCTGGTGTATTTCGCTACCGGACAGACCCGATGAAATCTTTCAGAACTATCAGAATCATGATGATTCGCATCTGCTCCTGCTGATTAATTTGATGAACGCAATTTGTATCTACTGCGGTTCCTCATCGGGTACGCGCCCGATCTATCTCGAACTTGCCACGGCGATGGGGCGCTCCCTGGCGCAGCGCGGCATTGCGCTGGTATACGGCGGTGCGGCGGTCGGTTTGATGGGCGCGGTTGCTGATGGTGCGCTTGCGGCTGGCGGGCGCGTGATCGGCGTAATTCCGCACGCGCTCGAGTCGAAGGAAATTGCCCATCGTGGTCTGACGGAGCTCCACGTCGTCGATGGGATGCATGAACGCAAGGCCATGCTGATCGAACTTTCGGATGCGCTGATCGCGCTGCCCGGCGGCTTTGGCACGTGGGATGAACTGTGCGAAGCGGTGACGTGGGCGCAGCTTGGGGTGCATACAAAGCCGTGCGGGGTGCTGAACGCTGGTGGCTATTACGACGGCCTGCTGGCGCAGCTGGATCGTGCGGTGGCGGACGGATTCGTGCGTGCGCATCACCGCGAGATCCTGGTCGTCGACGACGAGGTCGAATCGCTGCTCGATCGCGTCGTGGTGCATCGCGTGCCGAATCTGCCGAAGTGGGTCGGGCCGGAGTCGGTGTAACGCCATGCGCATCGTCACGCTGAACCTGCTGCGCGATCTGACGCGCTGGGACGAGCGCAAGCAGATGCTGCTCGATGAATTCGAGCGGCTGCAGCCGGACGTGATCGCGCTGCAGGAAGTGGCGCTGCCGCTGAACACCGCTGAATGGCTGGCGAAGCGGCTGCGCGGCTACGACGTGCATCTTGCGCCGAAAAGCGGGCGCATGGGTGTGCGCGAGGCGCTGGCTACGCTGACGCGGCTGCCGGTGCACGACGTGCAGCGCATCGATCTTGGTTCGCAGCATCGCGTGGCGCAGGCGCTGCAGATCGCAGGCGCGCACCCGCTGACGCTGGTGAACGGCCACTTCTACTGGTCGCCCGGCGATTCCGCCGAACGCGCCCGGCAGATTCGGCACGTGCGGAACTGGATTCGACATCTGCACGTCGGTGACGTGCGACGCGGCGTCGTCGTGTGCGGCGACTTCAACAGCACACCCGAATCGCGGGCCATGCGCCTGATGCAAGAGGAATTCTTGAGTGCGCATGAGGTGCACCACGGCACCGAGCCGGCGTATACCGTGCCGACGCCGCTGCACATTGCGCAGAGTCCGCTGCGCATCGCAGCGCTGCGGCTGTATAACCTTGCGCTGCAGCGGCGCATCACGCCGTGGCGCGGCACCGTCGATTACATTTTCGTCAGCCGCAACCTGCGCGTGCAGTCGTGCCACGTCGTTTTCGACCGCCCGGCCGAGCACGACCAGACGCTGTATCCGTCGGATCATCTGGGGCTGATGGCGGATCTGGAATCGGATGCGTCCGCCGTCATATAATCCTCACTCCATGGCATCCACGGACAAGCTTGATCAGATCGAACGCGAGGCGCTGGCGGCGCTGAGCGCGGCGGACAATGCGGCTGCGCTGCAGGCGTGGCAGGGCGTGTACTTCGGCACCAAGCGCAGCAAGGGCGCGCTGGACGAAGCAATGTCGGCGCTGGGGGCGCTCTCAAAGGAAGAGCGTCCGGTGTTCGGCAAGCGCGCCAACGAAGTCAAGCAGGCGCTCACGGCGGCGCTGGACGCGCGCGCGCAGCAGGTGAAGGAAGCGGAGCTCGATGCTTCGATTCGCGCCGGCGCGATCGATGTGACGCTGCCAGGCGTGCCCCCGGCGCGTGGGCGGCTGCATCCGAGCACGCTCAATCTGCGCCGTGTGATGAAGATCTTCGCGAAGATGGGCTTCGAGGTCTATCGCTCGCCGGAGATCGAGACGGACGAGCACAACTTCGGCCTGCTGAACATGCCCGACGAGCATCCGGCGCGCGACATGTGGGATACGTTCTATCTCGATCAGCCCGGCCTGGTGCTTCGTACGCATACCTCGCCCGGACAGATCCGCAGCATGCGCGAGCTCGGCGCGAACGGCACGCAGCCGGTGCGCGTGATCCTGCCCGGCATGGTGTACCGCTACGAACAGGTCACCGCACGCAGCGAGATGCAGTTCAATCAGGTCGAGGGCATCGTCGTCGGCAGGAATATCACGCTGGCAGATCTGAAGGGCGTGTTCGTCGAATTCGCCAAGCACATGTACGGCGGCAAGACGCAGCTGCGTTTTCGTGCATCTTATTTTCCGTTCACTGAGCCCAGCGTCGAGATCGACGTGTACTGGGGCACGGCCACTGAGCGCGACCGCATGATCACCAAGGGCACCGGCTGGCTCGAAATCGCCGGCGCCGGCATGATTCATCCGACGGTGCTGCGCAACGGCGGCTACGACCCTGAACAGTGGAGCGGCTTCGCTTTCGGCATGGGCCCCGAGCGCGCAGCCATGCGCCTGCTCGGCATCAACGACATCCGATATTTCTGGCAGAATGACTTGAGATTCCTGGAACAGTTTTAGGATTGCACATTGCACATTGCACATTGACTGACCGATGGATCGTTGAAATGTGCAATGTGAAATGCGCAATGTGCAATAACTCGAGCGAAGGCCTATGAAACCAACGACCATGACGCGCGCGCGCGCGATGCAACTGCTGGCCGCGTTTACGGTGCTGATCGTCGTCGGCCTCGCCTTTGCGCTCCGCCCGCAGCCGGCCCAGGCGGCGACGCCGGCGCGATCGTATGCTGCCCCGTTTGGAGCGATTGTGGCGCAGGGGATTCTGGCCGATACGTACGAGCCGAACGACAACGTGAATGCGGCGCGTTCGCTGTCGCTGCTGGCGTGCACCAGCCCGATCGCCATTTCGGAACTCACCGTTAACCCGAATTCCGACGTGGATTATTTTCGTCTGAACCCGACGACGAACATCACGTTCGAAGTGCGCGTGGCGGCGCAGACGCCGCTCGCCGGCAACCCGAACGATCTGCGGCTCGTCATCGAGCTGCTCGATGTAAACCAGGCGTCGATCACGACGAATCAGACCGACCTGGGCGGCTCGCTGACGCTTTCGTATCGGCCGCCGAATGCGAACGCGGTGTTCGTCAAAATCAGTGCTCCAAACGTAGCCAATGGCCAGTTCAAGCCCTATGCCGTGACGGTCTGCAATACGACGTCGACATCGCAGGCTACGCCGACGCCGGCGTCGGCCAGCCCGGACGTGTATGAGCCGAACGAAAATCCGCATGCGGTGCTCAATCCTGAGAGCGGCATCATCCGCAGCTTCCTGAACGTCGGCAGCACGTTCGCCAACACGCAGCAGCCGAACTTCTACGGAGCTGGCATTCCGCTCGGATACATCCAGGCGAGCGGCGACGTTGACTGGTACTTCTTCTATGGCCGCTATGGCGCGCGTTATCGCCTGACGACGAGTACACAGCCCGGCGTGGATACCGAGATGTTTCTGTTTCGCGAAAATCCGGCGCTGCTCGATAAAAATTTCAACAACAGCGACGGCACCGGGCAGATGACCTACAACGACGATTATCAGGCCGGCGACCGTGGCTCGCGCATCGAGTTCACTGGTGATTACGACGGGCGCTACTGGCTGAAGATCTGGAACAAAGACCCCGGCCCGCGCAGCGGCGCGCCCGGCTACAACCCAAGCTACAACGTCGCCGTGCAGGAGCTGGTTGGCCCGCTCACCGGCACCGCCACGCCCGGCCCGACGCCGTATCCGCAGGGCGCAGATCGCTTCGAATACAACGGCGACTGGGATACAGCAGTGCTGATCGCGCCGAATGCCAAATATGACAATCTGAATTTCGTGCCGTTCGAGCCGCCGACGCGCGACACGATCGACAACGATTTCTTCCGCATGCCGGTGAAGCAGGGCGTGTACTACACCTGCGAGACGCTTGATTTGAGCGCCGGCACGGACACGAATCTGATCGTGTTCAATCAAAACGCGCCGCAAAATCGTGATGCGTCATTGATTGCTGGAAACGACAACATCTCGATGGCCGAGGCGTCGCGCGGCAACTTCGCCAGCCGCGTGTCATGGCTCTCCAACTACACGGGGATCGCATATCTGCTCGTTGGTGACGTTACCCCGCCGCGTGCCAACGAGGCATTGGCGCGTTCGTACTCGCTGCAGTGCACCATCGGTCTGCCCACGCCGCCGACTGAGACGCCGGACCCCAACCCAAGCGCCACGCCAGCGCCGGCTGAGCCGTTCGTGCCGCCCACTGCCGAGCCGCCCGATCCGACGATGACGCCGTATCCGACGCCCAAAGCGTCTCAGAACCTGGTCGTTCGCCCGGCCGATCCCGCCGCACCCGTGCTGCCTACGCCGACGAATGTTCCGCAGCTGAGCACGATGACGGTGTTCGTCTTCGTCGATCGCAATCGCAATGGTGCTGCAGATCCGGGTGAGGGCATCGAGAACACCACCGTGCACATCGTCGACGAAACGGGCACGCCGCTGCGCTGGCTGCGCACCAACGCCGACGGTCGAGCATTGTTCCTCGAGGTATCGATCTCCGCCCCTGTGCGCATCAGCGTGCCGTACTTCGGTTACAACGTCGTGGCGGAAGATCCGAGGCAGGTTCTCAATATTGCGGTGAATGCCGGACCTGAACTGCCGGATGTGTTGCCGTAGGGCAGGCAGCAAAAGCTGCGTTGACAGTGACCAGAGGCTTCTCAGCCACACTTCTATGTATTCCTTCGGGGGAAGGAGATCAGGCTGATAAAAATGCTGCGAAAGCAAAAACTTTGATTGGTTACAATCTCATAGTTCGCCAATTAAGGGGGGCGTAGTGATTGTATTGAAACTGGTCCGGACGGCATTCGTCGAATTTTCGTATGTTGTGCTGTTTGGTCTGCTCGGTGTGGTTGCGTTTCTGATCAGCATATGCGTAACTACTCAGGCCTGAATCAGTATTTCCCGCGAAA
>CAXNFZ010000110.1:0-8860 GCA_964201495.1 Chloroflexota bacterium
TAATCTCTACAGAGCACTACCGAATCAAAATCGGCACGTATATTTTTTGGGATCCGGGCGCCGGTGTCATGGTCGGCGCAGGCGTCGGCGTCGTAATATTCGGCTGCGGCAGAACACCGCCGATCGGTGCGTTCGGCAGCGCAATCGAGCCGGCTGGTCTGCTGGCAGGCTGCACCACAGGTGCACTGCGCACAGTTTTCGCAGACGAACGCGCAGACAAGCGCGCCGACGGCCGTGCACCGACGCCATATTCAATCGTCATCCGATACTCGCCGGCCTCATACCCATACACTTCAACCTGGTATTCGCCGCTCATCGTGGCTGCAATGACGACCTGATCCGTCCCCGTAGAAGGAACGATGCTCCAGTCAGCGCTGCTTCCATCCGGATTCCACACATACAAATCCGCATCGCCGCTGAGCGTCTCCAGTGTCACCGTCACAGACTGACCCTCCGTCATTGGATAACGGAACATGCGCACCTGCCCGAGCATCAATCTTTCCGGCGCCGCGTTGTAATTGATCCCGACGAATCCGCTGTTCGACGAGATATTGCCGGATTCATCACTCACCCATGCCTGCACATAGCGCAGGCCGCTCGATCCGGTCAACGTCAGCGGGAACGCACTCTCGTAGCTGATCCATCCCGTGCTCTGTATTGGAATCCACAAACCAGCGGCTGTGTTGAATTCGCGCTCGACGATGTACATCGCCGACGTCGTTTCAGTCACGCCGACTGCGATCGTCACCTGCCGATCGGCAGTCTCCACAGCTCCATCGTTCACTGTAAACGAGCTCACCCACGGCGCATCTTCATCCGTCATCGCCGGCAGAATTGAAACCGTGCGCGTCACGATGTTGTTCTCCCGGTTCGAATCTGTCGATCGCCCATCCTCGTCAATGACTGCCATCACCGTGAACGAATCCGTCATGCCGCTCACAACCCACGTCATACTCGCCGTATCGATGCTCTCGGTTCCCGCAGGAATCGGCGGCGTCAGAACACGATCGAGCAACTCCGGCACGCCATCGACGATGAGATAGAACGACACGTCGGACTGCTCCGTCATCTCTCCACCTGCGCGGTGCACATTCAACCCGATCTGCACGGCGTCACCATTGCGCACCATCGATGGCGACAACCACAAATCTTCGTCGGACGCCCACCAGTCGCTCGTCTGATCCTCATCCCCGATTACCGTGAACGCACCATACAACGTCACAGTCCCCGTTGCATGCACCATCTGCACGTCGTGCACACCAGCCGGCAGATCGGCCGGCGATATTGCTCGAATTTCACCTCCGCCTGCAAGCATCTGCATCGACTCCACCGGCAAACCACCGATAGTGACCGTCATCTCATCCGTAAGGTTGTGCCCGTAAAGATATATTTCAGTCTGAACACCGACACGGGTTCGATTCGGAGTGATGCTCCACAATCCGGGCGCTGAACCATCGATGATGGTGAAGATATCCGAAAGTGCACTGCAGCGACCATCCACCGCACAAACGTGCAATGTGTAGGCGCCAGGCGCCATACCTTCGGGCACCAGTGCGTACAACATGTTCTCGCTGCCGAAATACACGGACTCGATTGCCACATCGTTCAGCGTTACGCTCATCGGGTCGGTGAATCCAACGCCGCTGATATACAGCCACGTATACACACTCGAGAAGCCCTCGCGCGGATACAGGTCGAGGATCTGCGGGTCGGAGCTGTTCGGATCCGGCGTCTCACTCGGGGGCGGTTCCGGCGTCAAATCGATTGCCGGCGTCGGCGTGGCGACTACGCCCACTTCGAGCTCTGCATGCAGGTTCAACAAACCGCCGGCACGGATGGCGGCCGCACGGCGCGGCTTCGACCGGTTCTCACTGTCCGAATCCCACAAGTAATCTGCCACTTCGATGTAATACGTCCGGCCAGCTTCGACCTCCGCACCAACCTGTGACTGCAGGCCAAGGTTGTCGTCGTTGCAGGTGATCATGCTCAATTCGTCGGCCTGATCAGCAAACACCGCCAGAACTGTGTCATAGCTGCTGCCGAACGTGTCGACCGTCAGCCAGCCGGATTCGGACGGCGTAAAGCTGTACCACACCGAAGCGCCGCCCTGCCCAGACGCACACAGCGTCGGGTCAGTGGCATAGTTCGTCGTAGCAGCCGACGTATCTTCGGAGTCGTCATACGGCCATGCAGTGATTTCCTTCGGCGAGTCAAAATCATCGAATGCAACGGGAGCAGCAGGAGTCACCGTAGGCCGTGGAGTCGGGCTCGGCCCGGGCGTCGGCGACGCCGGCGGCGTCAGCGCACCGATTTGCAGCAGCAAATTCGGCGATCCAGCCTGCACATCAGCAACGACGCCGGATACAGCGGCCTCAGTGAGTGCCGCCATCACCACAGCCGGCTCAGCCGACGGAAAGCGTGCCAGATACAGCACGGCTGCGCCGGCCGCATGAGGCGAAGCCATCGACGTGCCCGACAGCGACGCCGTTGCTGAGTCATCCGTAAACCACGCGGACTCGATGTCGACGCCTGGCGCGAACAAATCGAGGCACGCGCCGTAGTTCGAAAACCACGCACGCTGATCGCCCGAATCCGTGGCGCCGACGGTCAGCGCACTCGGTTCGCGCGACGGCGATCCGTTGCACGCGTTCGTCGACTCGTTGCCTGCCGCAACCACATGGACCACACCAGCTTCGACTGATTTCTGTACTGCTTCGTCGAGCGCATCAGATGCGTCACCGCCAAGGCTCATATTCGCCACAGCCGGCTTCACATGATTGACCGTCACCCAGTCGATGCCGGCGATTACGTCGGAATCGTACCCAGAACCTTCGCAATCCAATACACGCACGCCGTGCAGCGTCACGCCTTTGGCCACGCCGTACGTCGTCCCACCGATCGTGCCGGCCACGTGCGTGCCATGACCATTGCAGTCGTCAGGGTCGCCGCCATCGACAGCATCGAAGCCCTCTCCTACGCGTCCGCTGAACTCGGCATGCGTGCTGCGAATCCCAGTATCGATGATGTAAGCATGCACGCCGGCACCGTCGACGTCATATGAATACGATTCATTCAACGGAAGATTTGACTGATCGATGCGATCGAGGCCCCACGGTGGATTCGCTTGCATGTTGCCAGCTTGAATCGCATGCACAACGCGGTCCTGCTCGATGTAGGCCACATCAGGATCCTTGCGCAGCTGCGCAAGCGCCCCATCGCTGATCTGCGCGGCATAGCCGCGAATGACGCTTTCATAAACATGCCGCACGCGCACTCCAGCATTCCCGCGCGCCACAGACACCTTCGCGCGCACGGCATCGACCGATGTCACGCGATCTCTGCGCAGCACGACGATATACCGTCCGATCACAGCCTGCCCCGCTGACGCCATTTTCAGCGGCGCATCTGGCTGCACGAACCCTATGGCGCGTCCACGACCGGTGATCAGCATCCCGATAACCAGGAGAAAAACCAGAGACGCCCCGACTCCGCGCGTTCCACCGATCAATTTCAACACGACATTCTTCATAATGACTCGAATCTCGATGAGATATTCTGAAACGTTGACTACTCAGGCCCAAGTCGATATTTCCCACGAAACAGGCTGGCCCAGGTAATTTTTGAAAATAAGATTCTGTGCAATCAAACCCGGTGAATCAAACAATTAAAACGACTCCCACTCTTGATGCGATCCCCTCAATCACCTGACAATCATCTGACGGCGTAGTTCGAGGAGACGCATTTGCTCAGACTCAGATCAAGTCACCCATGAGATGCGTGATGCAAAAAATCAAACAGACCTGAATTTTTGTAAAAATAGAAATAGAAGTAGTCACGCCCACTGTACATGTGAAAAATTGCAAATTTCTCCTATTTCGTAACTACTCAGGCCTGAATCAGTATTTCCCGCGAAACGCGCTATTCCTTCCCCCTTCGGGGGAAGGAATAGCGCGTTTCGCGTTGGAAAAATGGATGGCCTGAGTAGTTACCCTATTTCTCCTGAGGAAGTGACTCAACCCGAGCAGATTTTTCTCGCGCAAAGCCACAAAGAGACAAATTTTTACTGCCTGGCGCACAAAACGTGATTCGGCAGCAGAACGCAGACCTCTTCGGGCAGGTGTATCTGAAATCAGGGTCGGCGGTCGAAAACTTACCCACCGAACGATAGATGCACCCTTCATGCATCATGCAACGACACATCTTCCCATCCGTATAATGCACCGACTCCGAAATACTAATGTCCGGTGCGAGACACATCGCTTTGCCGGAAGATCAGAGGACCAGCACAATGGCAGACCTATTCGACAAAGTGGCAACCGATCCCCTGCTGCAACAGGCAAGGCTTGGCCGAGAGCAGGGCTATTACCCGTACTTCAAGGCGCTCTCCGAAACTGAGGGAACGGACGTCGTCGTTGACGGCCGCCGCCTGATCATGATCGGATCGAACAACTATCTCGGCCTGACGACGCATCCGAAAGTGCGCGAAGCCGCGATCAAGGCGATCGAAAAATACGGCACGTCCTGCACCGGCAGCCGCTTTCTGAACGGCACGCTCGAGCTGCACAAGGAACTCGAACGCCGCCTGGCAAAATTCCTCGGCAAGGAATCGGCCATTATTTTCGGCACCGGCTACCAGAGCAACCTCGGCGCGATCACAGCACTGATGGGCCGCGGCGACGTCGCCATCTGCGACAAAGAAGTGCACGCCTGCATCGTCGATGCTGTGCGCATGGCCGGCTGCGAAATGAAGCGCTTCCGCCACAACGACATGAACGACCTCGAGCGACTGCTCAAGGAAACTGCAGGCACGCCGCGCATGGTGCTCGTCGACGGCGTCTATTCGATGGGCGGCGACCTGGTGCCATTGCCGGAAATGGTCGCACTGTGCAAACAGTACGGCGCACGGCTCTTCGTCGACGACGCACACGGCATCGGCGTCATGGGCCAGGGCGGCCGCGGCACGCACTTCCACTTCGACTGCGTGAACGACGTCGACCTGATCATGGGCACGTTCAGCAAGTCGTTCGCCTCGCTCGGCGGCGTCATCGCCGGCGACCGTGACGTGATGGACTTCATCATGCATCACGCGCGATCGCTGATCTTCAGCGCCTCGATGCCACCCGCCAATACCGCCACCGTCCTGGCCTGCCTCGACATCATCGAAGAGGATCCCAGCTACGTCGAACGTGTGCACACGCAGTCGACCAAGGTGCGCGACGGCCTGCGCTCCCTCGGCTTCAACTGCGGCGAAAGCGTCACCCCGATCGTGCCGGTCATCATCGGCGACGACATGAAAACGCTGATGATCTGGAAGGCGCTCTACGAGTACGGCATCTATGTAAATCCGGTGCTGCCCCCCGGCGTTCCGCCATCGAAGAGCCTGCTGCGCACCAGCTACATGGCCACACACACCGACGATCACATCGCCCGCGTGCTGGAAGCCTTCGAGACGGTGGGCAAGGCGACGGGGCTGATCTAAGCATTGCACATTTCACATTTCACAATGCATATTCGACGGCCATCAATGTGCAATGTGCAATGTGCAATGTGCGATGACGAGGTGCCCGCGGCAGGACTTGAACCCACAACACACGCCTTAGGACGGCGCTGTTCTATCCATTTGAACTACGCGGGCATTCGAAAGTGAACGCGATGATTGTAGCAGGCAGGCGGATGCTCCCGGGTGCAGGGTGCATCGGGTGCATCCGCAGTTTGGGGCGAATTTCAACAGAGATCACGGAGAGGGCAGAGCACGCGGAATTTCGCACGAAGGCGCCGAGAAGCGGAGACGCAAGCTTTTTGGGGAATCGGCGGTGATCCGACAACAATCTTTTTCCTTCGCGTTCTTCGCGGCTTCGCGTGAGATAAATCTGCTGTCGAAGGTTTGGGGCGCCCTTCACTTCCACCTCTTTCTCCTTCGCCTTCCCGTTTTCTATCCCTTCTCTCCCATCCTCTTCATCACCCCCGGCACCCGCATGCGCCGCTCAGTGATATACGAAACGTACGCCCCCATCACGCGCTCGATTTCCGCATACACATCGGCCGGCGCTTCCAGCGCATCGAGCACGGCATAGGGCTGCGTCTGCAACGCACGCAGCAGCTGCAACGCACTGCGTGAAAGCCAGACAAGATCATGCGCAGCAGCCGCCGCCGGGCGGGACAGCATACCGCCGGCAATCGATGAAAACGGCGCCGTGGATGCCGCCGCATCTGCTGCGTCAACCTCCAGTGCGGCCCCCGAAATAGCGCAGCGGAACCACTGCGGACGATAGCCGCTCCGCTGCAGCATCTGCAGCTCGGACCAGCGCACGGCAAGTCGCGGATCACGCACACGACACAACAACTGCAGCGCCTCACACGCGGCATCGAACAGCGGCGCATCTTCGTGCTCTTCCTGCGCAAGTCGATCCACAAGCTCCACAAGATAATGCGCCAGGCTGCCGCGCTGCAGGTCCTCACGCAATTCAATGTGCGGGTCGATCAGCTCGGCCTGCGTGATCAAATCAAACGTGCGCCCGCGCGCCAGGAACAGCTGCGTGTGTGCAAACAGCTCGATGTGCCCAGCCTTGCGGCTGGTGATCTTGCGCGCGCCCTTCGCCATCACGCGCAGCTTGCCATACCCCGGCGTCAACACCGTCACCAGTCGATCCGCTTCGCCGAAATCGACGCGGCGCAAAATCAACGCAGGCGTGACATACGTGCGCGGACGAGCGATCGACGTGTTTGTCACTCGCCCACCTCACGCAGTTCGCAGTCATGCAGCCCCAGTCCGCACACCATGATCCCTCGCCGGTCGCGCGGCGTTCGCCCATTTGCATGACCAGCCTGCCAAATTTCACAAATCAAAACATCACTCCTTTCGAAAATGCACCTGCCCGGGTTGGTCGATTCTCATCACGAATCTCATCACGAAATCCTCCGACTCAACACGAATCACGGGCTGGCCTGCGCACGAACAGGATACATTCACAGTTTGGGGCGAATGCATTTCTCACGCGAAGCCGCGAAAAACGCGAAAAACGCGAAAAACGCGAAGAAGTCCGAATCCCGTTGCCAAAGAATCTTCCTCAAGCGAAGGCGCGGATTCGCCATACAAAGCCTTTTTCTTCGCGTTCTTCACGTTCTTCGCGTGAGAAAAATCTGCTGTCGAAAGTTGCCCCTAACTGCGGATGCGCCCCGACGAGCGTGAGCTTCGAGTCGGATTCTATAATCGCGCGCAATGTTCAAAGTACTTATCCCCGATGACCTGTCGCAGGCAGGCCTCGACGTGCTCCGCGCGGATCCGGGCATCACCGTAGACGTCGTCAAGAAAATGCCGCGCGCCGATCTGCTTGCGCGCATCGGCGAGTACCACGCACTCATCGTGCGCAGCGAAACCAAAGTAGACGCCGAAGTCATCGAGGCCGGGCGCAAACTGCGCGTCGTCGGCCGCGCCGGCATCGGCGTGGACACGATCGACGTCGATGCTGCCACGCGCCGCGGCGTCATCGTCATGAACACGCCGCAGGCCAACACCACCGCTACCTGCGAACACACGCTGGCGATGATGCTTGCGCTCGCGCGCAACATCCCTCAAGCCGACGCATCGGTGCGCCGCATCGAATGGACGCGCAGCAAATTCATGGGCGTGCAGCTCGCCGGAAAAACGCTCGGTGTGATCGGCTTCGGCCGCATCGGCACGCAGGTGGCGCGCCGCGCACAGGCCTTCGGCATGGAAATCCTTGCCTTCGATCCATTCGTTTCCGAAGAACACGCGCGCGCCAGCAAGGTGCAGCTGGTTACGCTCGAAGAGCTGCTCGCGCAGTCAGACTTCGTCACCCTGCACTCGTCGCTCACGCAGGGCAGCCGCGGCCTGCTCGACGAGGAACACATCGCCCTCATGAAGCAGGGCGCGCGCATCGTCAACGTCGCCCGCGGCGCGCTGATCGACCTCGATGCGCTGGAAAAAGCGCTCGTCTCCGGCCACCTCGGCGGCGCGGCGATCGACGTGTTCGAAGAGGAACCCCCCGGCGACCTGCCGCTGTTCAAGCTGCCCAACGTCATCGTCACGCCGCACCTCGGCGCCAGCACAGTCGAAGCACAGCGCGACGTCTCGATCCAAATGGCCGAACAAATCGTCGACGCGCTCAACGACAAAGATGTGCGCAACGCCGTGAATTTCCCGCCGATCGACCCGAACGCGCTGCCGGTCGTCAAGCCGTACCTGCAGCTGTCGGAAAATCTCGGCACCATCATGGCCCACCTGATCGACGGACGACTGCAGCGCGTCGAAGTCGAATATCGCGGCGGCGACGTCGCCCCGCACGTGAAGCCTCTCACGGTCGCTCTGCTGCGCGGCCTGCTCGCGCCGGTGCTCGGCCGCGATGCAGTGAATTACGTGAATGCGCCTCTGATCGCCAGCGAACGCGGCATTCTCGTCACACAGGCGCTCAACCTGACGGCCAGTGAATACACGAACCTGGTTTCGCTGCGCGCGACGACGGATCAGGGCGAGCACCTCATCGCCGGAACCTGCTTCGACGGCGCCGAGCCGCGCATCGTCCAGATCGACAACTTCCGCATCGACGCAGTGCCCTCCGGCACAGCCGTGCTGATTTCGTCGCGCGACGTGCCCGGCGTCGTCGGCCGCGTCGGCACCATCCTCGGCGCCAATTACGTCAACATCGCCGAATACCGCCTCGGCCGCACCAAAGCCGGCGACCGCGCCATGTCGTTCGTCAACCTCGACAACCAAGTGCCCGAATACGCAATGAAGGCGCTGCGTGATCTGCCGGAAGTACTCTGGGTGAAGCAGATCACGCTGTAGATAGTAGTGGATAGTGATAGTGGGGAGTGCGCAAAGCCCAATTGGTATCCGCGA
>CAXNFZ010000111.1:0-8836 GCA_964201495.1 Chloroflexota bacterium
GGCGATGCCGTGATTCGTGGAATATCCTTGAGTTTAGTCACTCCCCACAATCACCGTCCGTCGAACTGTCCATGAAAATCACCTCACTCTCCGATCTGCTGCACCTCGACGTCGCTGCTCGCGTCGAGATCACGGTTGCCGGCGCCACCCTGGCGCTCGACGCCGCTGCTTCACAGCAGCGTCTGTACTTCGGCCTGCCGTTCTATACGTCACCGCGCCCGCTGCTCGTCGGCGGCCTGCTGACGGAAAAAAACACGCTGCTGCGCGCACCGCTTCTGTTCACATGGATCGAGGACAACTACATTCACGAGCCGCGCGCCGAAGTGTTCGGCATGACGATCGACGGAGAACGACCAGTAATGTTTCTGCGCGACTTCGACATGGACCGCCCACGCGAAATCTGGCTGCGCTGCGGCGAACCACTGCGCTGGAACAGACTTGCAGCCGTAATGCTCGACGGCCGCGTACTCAATGGAGACACAGGCGCACTCGACGCGCTCGCGGTTACGGCTCCGCCCGACGCGCGCGCATCCGTCGATGCACTTCGCACAGATCTCACCTCCGGCCGCACACTCAAAATCGTACTGCGCGCGCGCCGCAAAGCCACGGCGCCCGCCCTCATGGCGCTCGCCGACAGCTGGCGCATCATTACCGCGCAACGTCCCTGACCTGCGATCAGGAAGCAGGGTGTATCCGCCGTTTGAGGCAAATGCATTTCTCACGCGAAGCCGCAAAGAACGCGAAGAGGTCTGCATTCCGTCGCCAAAGAATCTTCCTCACGCAAAGGTATGGAAGGCCATAAAAACCTTATTCCTTCGCGTTCTTCGCGCCTTCGCGTGAGGAAAATCCGCTGTCGAAACTCGCCCCTCACTGCGGATGCACCCGGGAAGCAGTTGAACCTGAGCAGCGTCCGCGAATCACAGGGTTCTCTCTACTTGGATTTAGCCGCTCCCTACTATCATTTACCCATGATTCGCATTCCACTCACCTCGCGCGCAGCGTGGCAGGCGCTTACCGAACATGCCACCGAGGCTTCTTCTCTGCACCTCCGCGATTTTTTTCGGGACGACCCGGAGCGTGGTGAACGAATGGTGACGCAGACGCTCGGCCTGTATTTCGATTACTCCAAACAACGCGTGAGCAAGGACACGATCGAACTGCTCATGCAGCTCGCCGAAGAATGCGGCCTGCGCGCGCGCATCGTGGCGATGTTCCGCGGCGACAAGATCAACATCACCGAACATCGCGCCGTGCTGCACACCGCCCTGCGCGCGCCGCGTGACGCACGCATCGAAGTCGACGGCCGCAACGTCGTCCCGGAAGTGCATGCCGTGCTCGATCGCATGCAGTCGTTCTCGGATCAGGTGCGCAGCGGCGAATGGCTCGGCCACACCGGCCGACGAATCCGCACCGTCGTCAACATCGGCATCGGCGGCTCCGATCTCGGTCCGGTCATGGCCTGCGAAGCGCTGCGCGCATACGCCATCCACGCGATCGATTTTTGTTACGTCTCCAACGTCGACGGCACCGACATCGCCGAGGCGCTGCGCGATCTCGACGCCGCCGAGACGCTGTTTATCGTCTCCTCAAAAACGTTCACCACGCAGGAGACGATGACCAACGCGCACACCGCGCGTCGCTGGCTGCTCGATGCCCTGCACGACGACGCCGCCATCGCACGACACTTCGTCGCCGTGTCCACCAACGCCGCGGCCGTGTCCGAATTCGGCATCGACGTCGTCAATATGTTCGGCTTCTGGGACTGGGTCGGCGGCCGCTACTCGATGGATTCGGCCATCGGCCTGTCGACCATGATCGCCGTCGGCCCGGACAATTTTCGCGCGCTGCTCGCCGGCTTCCACGAAATGGACGAGCACTTTCGCACCGCGCCGCTGGCCCACAATCTGCCCGTGCTGATGGGCATGCTCACGATCTGGAACACGAATTTCCTCGGCGCCGAAACACTGGCCGTGCTCCCATACGATCAGTACCTGAAGCGTCTGCCGGCATACCTCCAGCAGCTCACGATGGAGAGCAACGGCAAATCCGTCACGCTCGGCGGCGTGCGCGTAGAGTACGCCACCTGTCCGATCTACTGGGGCGAACCCGGCACCAACGGACAGCACTCGTTCTACCAGCTCATTCATCAGGGCACACGGCTGATCCCGTGTGATTTCATCGGCTTCAAACGGTCGCTCAACCCGCGCGGCGAACATCATGCGCTGCTCATGTCGAACATGTTCGCGCAGGCCGAAGCACTGGCGTTCGGCAAATCCGCCGAAGACGTGGCCGCAGAGGGTACGGCCGACTGGCTGGTTCCACATCGCACCTTCGAGGGCAACCGCCCATCGAACATGCTGCTCGCCGAAGAGCTCACGCCGTCCGTGCTCGGCAAACTGATCGCGCTCTACGAACACGCCGTGTTCGTCCAAGGCGTCATCTGGGACGTCGGGTCGTTCGACCAGTGGGGAGTCGAACTCGGCAAGGTGCTGGCGAAACGCATCGCCGCCGAACTCAATGCCGTGGACGAGCCGGCCTTGAAGCACGACTCGTCCACGAACGCGCTGATTCGCTGGTTCCGCGCGTAATCAGCCCAGCTTCACGGAGAACCCGCTGCCGGAGCTGCCGGAGCTGGCCGACGGCAGATACGGCTGGAGTGCCGTTGCCAGCTTCGTCAGCGGCATCGTCTGCAGCCACACGCGGCCCGGGCCGGTCAGCTTGGCAAGGAACAAACCTTCGCCGCCGAAGATAATGTTCTTCACGCCCTTGACCATCTCAATGTCGAAGCCCACGGTCGATTCGAACATCGCCACGTGACCGGTGTCGACCTTCAGCACCTGCCCAGGCTGCAGGGTGTACTCGACAATCTCGCCATCGAATGAGGCGAAGAACGTGCCCGGGCCGGTGAACTTCTGCAGCACGAGACCTTCACCGCCGAAGATCGAACCGGCGAGCTTCTTGTTGAAGTGGATCGCGAGGTTCACAGACTTCTCTCCGACGAGGAAAGACGAGCGCTGCGCGATCATCTCCTGGCCCTGCGCCAGGTTGATCGGCACGATCTTGCCAGGGAAGTCGCTGCTGAACGCGATCTCTCCGTTGTCCTGCTGCGTGTCGTAATCCACGATGAACAACGATTCGCCGGCGATGGCGCGCTTGAACATGCCGCCCAGGCCGCCACCGGTGTTCGTGCTCATATTGACGTCGGCCGTCATCCAGGACATGGCACCCTGCTCGGTGTAGATCTTGTTTCCCTTCTTGAGCTGAATGATCAGCGCCTGCATGGTGCTGCCCACGATGCGAAACGGCGAGCCGCCCATCGTCGAGCCGCTCATCGCCACACTCGGATCCGGAATATCGAGACGCTGACCAGGGACGTTCGTAAATTCTTGTGCCATTGTGGGTCGCTCCTTCGCAACTACTCATCCCCTGCGAGACATGCCCAGGCTGACCGTGGCACATATTTCACAGGGACCGAACAGATGCCTTAATTTTCGTCCGACCCACCCGGGGGTGCGTCGGACCAGTTTTGCGCGCTGATGTTTCAATTTCCTATCGAACGCACTATTGTGTTGCAATGATACATGGCCGGCCCCGACCCTTTGCAATCATCCCGCCCGGGCTGGCGGCGGCGCCGTTCGTGCCGATCACCGCCGCGTTCGCCGCCGGAATCGCCATCACAATCGAATTTGCGCCGCATTTGTGGCTGCAGGTCGCGCTCATCCTCGTCGGCGCATGCGGCGTGCTGCAGGCTGTTATCTCGCGCAATCGCGAAGGGGGCATGGTCTGGTCACTGATTCTGCTAACCGGGCTCGGCATCGCACGCGCATCCGCAGATGCGCCCATACAAAGCGAAAATAGCGCAGCACATTTCGTGGGCCACGAAGTACTGCTGGAGGGCGTGATCGTCGCCGAACCACTCGACCGCAGCGGCACAGCCGTGCTGCGCGTACGGCCATCCCGCCTCGCAGCGGGCGGCGCGTCCATCACACCCGACGACGTCGTGCTGCTGCGCGTCGCCGAAACCGGCGGCGCATGGAAATACGGAGATGTGCTGCAAGCTGAGGGCAAGCTTGAACAGCCTCCGCGCATCGAAAACTTCGACTATGGCATGTATCTGGCGCGTCAGGGCGTGTTCGCATGGATGCCGCGCGCAAAAAAGACACAGGCCGTCGGCTACGCCCCACCCAGTGCATTCTGGGCGCGCCTGCTGCAGGCGAAGGACGCCCTGCGCCGATCAGTGCGAGCGATCCTGCCCGCACCCGAATCTGCCCTGCTGAACGGCATCCTGATCGGGGACGACGATGCATTGCCGACGCCGCTGGTCGAAGCGTTTCGCCGCACCGGCACCTCGCACATCATCAGCATTTCCGGCTTCAACGTCGGCGTGATCGTCGGCATGGTGCTCGCCGTCGTGCGGCGACTCATGCATCCACGCCGTGTCGCACCTGTGCTGCTCGTTGTGCTGTGGCTGTACGCCGCATTCGTTGGCGGTTCGGCGTCCGTCGTGCGCGCCGTGGCGATGACCAGCGTCGCGCTCGTTGGCCAATGGCTGTGGCGGCGCGGATTCACGCTGAATACCCTGTGCGCCGCCGCTTTTTTCATGCTGGCGGTGCAGCCGTTTTATCTGGTCGATATCGGCTTTCAGCTGAGTTTCTGCGCCACGCTCGGGCTTGTGACCGTGGCCGATGCGCTGACGAATCTCGTGCCGCCTGCGCTCATGCGCATGCGGCTGATCGGCACGGTGCTCGAAGGCGTGCTGCTGACGACGGCGGCCCAGATCACCACACTGCCGCTGATGCTGATTCATTACGAACAGCTCTCGCTCATCACGCTCCTGACCAACGCATTCGTGCTGCCGCTGCAGCCGCCAATCATGGGGCTGGGGATGCTCAGTGCGCTGGCCGGGGTGGTCTCGCACGATTTCGGCGCAATCGTGGCGCTGCCAGTATTCGGCCTGCTGCGCGCAAGCATCCGGCTGGTCGAACTCACCGCAGCGGTGCCATGGGCGGTCGTCGCACTCGGACGATTCGGCACAGGATGGGGGCTGCTGTACTACACTGCGCTCAGCGGGCTGCTCCTTCTTCGCACAGTGAATCCCGGTGCGCGCCAGCGCCTCCGGAAGTGGCTGCGACCGCAGATCACGCGGCTCGGAATCGGCCTCGCCGCCGCCCTCGCATTCGTTGTCGCTGCAGCCGCGGCATGGGCGCAGCCGCCGCCTCAGGCGCAGGTATGGATGCGCGGCTCGTCAGCACTGCTGCTGGGGCCGGACGGAACACAAATGATCGTCCTGGGCGACGGAGATCCGGTCGGGCTGGCAACCCAGAAAATGCCCTGGTGGGACAACACACTCGACGTGGTCGTACTCCCACGCCTAGATATGCGCATACAGGAACAAGCAACCACTTTCCTGCGCACATACGGCACGAAGCTGCTCATCATCCCGTCACCAGCCGTATTGACGGACACGCTTTACCTGTCCTGGATCCAAAATCAGTCTCAAACCCAGGCGCCAGTTTCCGTGCAGTCGTCCGTCACCGGGCCTCACTTCGATATCGATGATGTGCGCACCGCTGTCCCCGGTGAGCAACTCTGGTCGGCCCCCGGGCTCAGTGCCACCGTAGTGCAGCTGGCCGATGACGAACTCGGCAACACCACTCTCGGCGCCCGCATCGAGGGAGCGCAGATCCGATTCGACCTGTTCGCTGCCGGCGAACTCACCCAGGAGGCGCTCCTCAGCGGCCGTGTTGCCGACACAGTCGTGCTGTTTGCAGCACCGACTGTCGCCAACCAGGGTCTCACGCGTGCATTGCCCCTCGACTGGCTGATCTGGAGCCGCACACCCAATCTCAAATACTCCCCTGCGGCGACGCGCAGCATTGATCTGGCTCGCTGGCCCCATGTCGGATTTCGGCTTGAATCTGAGAAAATCTCACTACTGCCGTGAACAATCTATTGACAAAATACACACAAGCATATAATCAGCATTGTCTTATTGTTAAATGATTCAAGGATCGCTGCGCGCTGATCACTCGACGATCCGGGGAGCCCGAAATGAACTGGCAGAGCATTATTCAGCAGTTCCTGAACCACTTGCAGAAAGAGCGGAATGCCTCTGCAAACACGGTGATGGCGTACCGCAACGATCTGCTGCAATTTGCGGAATATTTGGCTCGTAATTTCCCGGTAAGTGCAGGTTGGGCAGATGTTCAGCCCGAAACGATCACGCATTATACGGAAATGCTGGCAGCGAGCGGCTATACATCGTCGACTGTTGCGCGCAAAGTTGCGGCAATGAAGACGCTGCTGAGCTGGTTGAAGCAGCAGGGCATCGTGCGTGACGATTTGACAGTGCGCCTCAAATCCCCACGCGTGGAAAAGCGCACGCCGCGTATTTTGAGTGAGCAGGAAATTACAAATCTTTTTGCCACGACTGAGCGCATGCCGCATCCTCGATCACTGCGCGATCGCGCCCTGCTGGAAGTGATCTACTCGACAGGAATGCGCGTCACCGAAGCCATCGGTCTACGGCTGGGCGATCTTGACCTGGAGGCAGGCACCGCCGATGCCGAAAGACGCGGCACGCGACAGCGCACCGCGCCGCTCACCCCGAGCGCAGTTCAAGCGCTGCACACCTGGATCGCGTCCGGACGAAGCGATATGCTCGGCACGCTCCAGACCGACTACGTCTTCCTCAACCCGCTTGGCACGCGTCTGACGCGCCAGGCTGTCTGGCAGTTGACCCGCCAGTACGCCAAGCTGGCCGGGATCAACGGTGAAATTACGCCGCACACCCTGCGTCATTCCCGTGCCGTGCACATGCTGCGCTCCGGCATGGACATCCGTCGCGTTCAGGAATGGCTCGGCCACGCCAACCTCGCCACGACCCAGATGTATCAGGAAGCAACGAGCTGATTTTTCACCTCGAACGTCGGGTGACTTTGCCAAGAGGCGCATCCGGCGTTTGGGGGTGAGTGCATTTCTCGCGCAAAGCCGCGAAAAACGCGAAGAGATCTGAATTCCGTCGCCGAAGAAACTTCCTCAAGCGAAGGCACGAAAAAGCCATCACAAGCTCTTTCCTTCGCGTTCTTCGCGTTCTTCGCGCCTTCGCGCCTTCGCGTGAGACAAATCTGCTGTCGAAATTCGCCCCTTTTGGCGAATGCACCCTTGCCAAATCCTCGGTCATCCACAACGTACAATTCATTCGCATGAACTCAGCGGATGCGGCCGAACCGCCCCCTACGCGGCCGCCGCCCCCTGCGCCTCCTGACCAGCAGCGCAGCATCGTGCGCGCCGCCACTCTCACCTCACTCGGAAGTCTTAGCAGCCGCGTCGTAGGCTTGTTGCGCGAAACGGTCAAGTCATTCTTCTTCGGAAACGGCCAGGCCGCCAGCGCCTACGAACTTGCCTCGAATCTGCCGTCGTCGTTTTACGACTTGCTCGTCGGTGGCATGCTTAGCTCTGCGCTGGTCCCGACACTCAGCAGGCTCGCAGCAGACGAAGGCGACGATGAAACGCGTCGCCGCGAATTCGGCTCGCTCCTCGGTGCGCTGATCGGCCTGGCGATGCTGTTGCTGTTCGTCGTCACCGGCGTGCTGTGGATCGCCGCCTATCCCATCGCTGTTTTTCGCGGTGGCGCCAACCAGGACGCTGCACAGCTGGCATCCCTGCTGCGCATCACGATCCCCGCAATCCTGTTCATGAATCTCAGCGGCCTGCTCACCGCTGCTTTGCAGGCACGGCGACGTTTCGGATTCACTGCCTTCACAGCGACGATATTCAACCTCAGCATGATCGCCTGCATGGTGCTCTTCGAACGCTGGCTGGGTGTGACGGCGCTGGCCATCGGCATGCTCGTCGGCAGCATCGCGCAGGTGCTGCTGCAACTGCCCGGCCTGCGCGGCGTACCCATCAGGGTTTCACTGAACTGGCATCACCCCGGCGTGTCGCAAATCGTGCGGCTCTTCCTGCCGGTGGCTGGCGGACTAGTGCTCTCGATCATCGCTGCCGAAGTAAGCTACATCGCCTCGTCGCAAATCAGCGCCGAAGGCCCATCGACGATGCGCTACGCCGCGCAGGTGATCCAATTCCCACTGGGCATGATCGTTTCAGCAGTGTCCATCGCCACGCTGCCGGCACTCTCGTCTGCCAGCGGTGAATCATTCAAGAGCACGCTGGCCAGCGGTCTGCGGCTGATGATCGTGCTCATTGCACCTGCATCAGTCGGCCTGTTCCTGCTGGCGCGGCCGGTCATCGCCCTGCTCTTCCAGCACGGCGCATTCGACGCTACCGCCACTGCCGACACCGCCGCAGCACTGCGTTCAGCCGTCCCCAATCTGCTGTTCGCCGCGCTCGATGTGCCGTTCATCTACGCGTTCTACGCGCTGCGCGATACCCGCACCCCAACGTTTGTCGGTCTGGTCAGCACGCTCAGCTACGGCACGATTCTGGCGATCATGACGCTGCTCGACCAGACCGGCCTGCCCGTGTTTAC
Source organism: Chloroflexota bacterium (assembly GCA_964201495.1). GTDB lineage: Bacteria > Chloroflexota > Anaerolineae > J036 > Brachytrichaceae > CANJQH01. The sequence continues at coordinate 8,492 of CAXNFZ010000111.1, forward strand.
CCTGAACAATCTGATTCTGGCAAACTCGATCAAGACCGGCATCGACGCCGCACTGATGGGCCCGCTGCTATGGCGCAAGGTCGGCGGCTTGAGCGGCTACGGCATTTCTCGTCTGGCTGCGCGCGTGCTCGCCGCGACGATCGTCTGCGGCATCGCCATCTGGGCGGCAAACCTGTTGCTCGAGGCGCAGTTTGGGCTGGCGTCACTTCCCGCCCGACTAATCGTGCTCGCCGGCTCCGCAAGCGCCGGCGCCGTGGTCTATCTGGCTCTGGCGCGGCTGTTCGGAATCGCTGAGCTGACGCGATTTTTGCGACGAGGAAAATCGCGGCAATCGTGACCACTCAG
>CAXNFZ010000112.1:0-8802 GCA_964201495.1 Chloroflexota bacterium
CACTACCCCCGCTCGCGCTCGCTCCGCCAGCACTTCCCCGATCCCCGCATGGTCCAGCGTGTATGTCTCCAGCTCCACGCTCCTCTGCGCCCCACGCAGCGCCTCCACCACCAGCTCATAGCTCCCGTCCGGCGCCAGCGCCACCGTCAACCCTCCACTTACCCCCACCCCGCCTTCGAACCGCTCCAGCGACCACCCCGGATACACCGGCTGCCCCGTCGCGTTCCGCCAGTCCTCCGCCCGGTCCGTGTCCACTCCCGCCCGCCGCTGCAGCACCTGCCCCACTGCACCAATCTCCCCGCTCACCACATAAGGCTGCACTCCTACCCCTTCCCACCCGGCTCCTCCAGTCCACACTCCGTTGCCGTACACCAGCGCGTCCACCACCTCGCCGTTCCGCAGCAGCTTCACCCACCCGCCGCTGTTTCCGAATGTCATGCTCCCTCCGCTCAACGATGAAAAAAGCACCGTCGGGCTTATCCCGAACTGCCTCTCGAACGCCGCCCGGTCCCGAGTTATCCACAGGTTATCCACAGGCCCCAGCGTCACCCCACCCGCCGGGAAACTCGCCGTCCGCGTCACGCTCCCATAAGGCGTGCTGAGAGACCACGCGGAATCCAGCGTGATCGTCTGGCCACTCATATTTTTCAGCTGAATTGCCTCATCGAGAGTGCTTTCACGTCCGTAATAGTGCACCGTGCTGATCTGCACCAGCGCTGCAGAAAGCACGGATGATGCAGGCGCCTCCGACTGCGCCGCTGCCCGCTGCGCCTCGATTCGCTGAATCATTCCAAGAAAAATTGCGGCGCCAATCACGGCGCCGCTCACTGTTCGCAAAAATATGCGCGAAAACTTACGCTGGAAAAATGAAAACGCCCCTTTCAACATGACAAACTCCTTTGCGCGACAAGGGGCGACGCGCGCAGGGTCAGAATGCCATATAAAAGGAGCGTTGAAGCTGACGCTGCCTGACGAGGGCGTCAGGTTGAGCTAACCGTCAGCTAACCGCCATCAGCCGCTAACCGTCATCAGCCGTCGATTGTCAATTCCCCGCTGTAGCCAAACATGCGCCCCAGCAGACGCTGCGAGATGACGACGTCGGTATGAATAGTGCGCTCATCGAGTGCGCGTTCCGTAGCGACAGTTTGCACGTGAAAAAGACCAGGCAGCGCCAGGCGGCGAGCGCCGAACAACGCGAATTGCGGTCCGGCGTTGGTCTGACGCAAAACCGTGCCACCTTCGAGCACTTCCAGGCCAAGTGTGACAGCGATGTTCGCCGGCCGGTTGAACGTGTCCAGCACACATTTCGGACCAGGCGCCGGTCGCGTGAGCGTATAGCTTTCGAGCGTGCGGGCAGGGCTTGTATAGGTGAAATGCCTCACCCACTCGTAACACATCTCACCACGGTCGAGCACGCCGCGATTGCGCACGACGACGTCGATCGACTCAGCCGGAATCGGCATGAACGGCAGGAAGAGCCGCAGCCAGGGGAAGCGACTCCACGCGCGCATGCGACCGCGAATGACGATTTCGTCACCCGGCCCGAGATCGTAGTGGCCGCGCAGCACGGGGGCGAGGTGATCGAAATCAGCGCCAAGAGCAGCGCGGAAGGTGGGAAATTGTGCAGCCATAGAAAATCAGAAAAGTAGCAGCTGAGAACCACGGATATCCACGAATATCCAACAGTCGACGTCTGAGTTTATCGAGTTCCGAAAATAGCCCGGCCGATGCGCACGAGCGTGGCGCCTTCCGCGACCGCAGCTTCGAAGTCATCGCTCATGCCCATCGAGAGCTCACGCCACGACGTGTGCTCATCATCAGGAAAACGTGTGCGCAGCGCATCACGCAAGCGACGCAGCGATGCAAACACCGGGCGGGCAACGGCAGGATCATCGACGATCGGCGCCATCGTCATCAGGCCGCGCACGCGCACGTGCGGCAACGCCACGATCTGCGCCACCTCGCCGCAAAATGCTTCGAATCGCGCCAGATCCGCTTCCCAATCCGCCAGTGCGAAGCCGGCCTTGCTCTCTTCGCCGCTGATGTTGCATTCGAGCAGAATTTCCTGCAGCATGGGTGACTGCGCGTCGATGCGCATCGCCAGCCGCAAAGAATCCACGGAATGAATCAGCCCGAAGCTGCGCCCGGCATCCCGCACCTTGCGCGACTGCAGGTGGCCGATCAGATGCCAGCGCGCCGGCGCACCCGCTGCCGCGGCCACCGCCGCAATCTTCGGCAGCGTATCCTCGACACGGTTCTCACCGAAATCAAGCTGGCCCGCGCGTACGGCTTCCAACACCGCATCCGCCGGAAACGTCTTCGATACGGCTACCAGCCGTACTTCGGCCGGGTCACGCCCGGCATCGCGCGCCGCGGCCGCAATCCGGCCGAGCACGGTATGCAATGCATCCGCAATGGTCATAACAATAACTGCAGTAACCAACCTGACTTACTGCCCCGGAGTGCTTCATTCATGCTCACATGCTCACATGCTCACATGCTCACATGCTCACACACATCCCCAAAACAGTGTAATTCGGGAGACGAACTCGATGAAGTCACTACCGAACGGCAAGTCACGCAAACACAGAATTCACAAAGATCGGCCAAAAGACCGACTACTCATATCTCAGCACTCTCTACAATTTCGAAGCACCTTCAGCGCATCACCATGATTTTTGAAGTGTACGCGCATGAAATACTCATCCAGCGCAATTCGAGGGGAAAACGCATGTTCACAGAAAACGCTTCGTCCACGCAGCAGACGGTCATTCAGATTGCACCCGCGCTGGCAGTCATCCTCACACTGCTGGTGGGAGTGACGTGCGCGGCGCTGGGCGCCTTCGTCTCCTGGTGGATCAACGGCCGTGAAATGCGCCATACCAAACACGAATTGAGCGAAGTGCGCACCGTGCGCGAGAGCGCACTCAGCATGCGACGACAGGCACTCGAAGAACGCGACCGCACGGCCCAGGAACACGTCCGCTTGCAGACGGAAGCCCAGTTGCTCCGCCGCCAGCTCGATCAGGCGCAGGCAGTCGCGCGCGCAGCCGAGACTCAGCTCGAAGAACTCAAAGCGACGGTGCGCGCCAGCCGCCGCCAGGCAGAGGAATCCCAGAACGAGCTGATCACCATGGAAGAGCAGTGGAATTCCAAAAGCCAGACTATCACGCGCCTGCAAGCCCAAAATCGGAGTCTGCAAAATTCACTGGATGAGGCGCGCAAGCAGTTGAACGAGCGCTACCTGACCATCACCGCGCTCAATGCGCAGCTTCAGGAGTACCGCGCCCGCGCCAATGAGTCGAACAGCGTAGTCGCCAGCCTGCAGTCCGCATTTTCTGAACTCTCACGCCGTCTGCAACAGCAGAGTCTGCGCATGACTGGCACAGAGCTGCGCACGAACGACGTACAGTTCCAGGCGACGACGTCGGCCGAAGTCCCACTTCGCACGCAGCGCACCCCTGTCACTGCAACTGAATCGCCGCTTCGCTCGCAGTCCGTCGTCTCCACCCCGCACACCACGACCAACTCCAACGTCGAGCTGATCACCCCCACTCCCACCGATTTCTCAGCGCCTCCGCTGCGGTCGGAAGACATTTCCGAGCTGGAAAGCCAGTTGCTGGCGATGCTCGAAGAACTGAAGAGATAAAACGTAACTACTCAGGCCATCCAGTTTTCCTACGCGAAACACTGATTTGGGCCTGAATAGTTACGATAAAACAGATTTCAATAGAGCCCAGTCACTCTCCTTCGAATGGGTGCATCTGCCGTTGGGGGCGAATTTCGACGGAGTGCGCGGAGAGAGCGGAGCACGCAGGGGGTTTCCTGCAGAGACGCAGAGTTGCGGGGACGCAGGTTTGTTGGGGAATTGGCTGTGATTCGATTTAAACTCCTTCCACGTCGATGCGGACCTCAATTGCTTGTCAGCGCAGACGCATGCAGTGATCGACCGCCCCTCTCCGCCAGGATTTCGCGCGCCGCAGCGATCCTGACATGGGAAAACAGCAAGCGAAATCGCTGGGGGAGAGGGGACAGGGGTGAGGTTTTCGTACACAAAAACTTTTGCCCCAAACGCGCCGGACGCCCCCCGAATAACTGAAACAGGGGAAAGCCTAGAATAGCGTCGTGTCCCTCCTCGGTCTCACCAACGCAGTTGCGCAGACGTCAGCATTCGAAAATGTCCGTAGCGCCCTCACAGATTCTGCCGCTGCCGGCAGCGTGCTCGGCCTGCCGCGCGCCGGCCGTCTGGTCACAGCTGCCGCGCTCTATCGCACCCTGCGCCGACCATTGCTTTTCATCGCCGCATCGGTCGATGCCGCGCGCCTCGCCGTCGATGCGCTCGCCCTGCTCACCGACGTCGACGTGCAGCGCTTCGCTGAGCCGAACACCGCCTTTTACGACACAGTTGCCCCGGTGCGCGACGTCATCGCCCAGCGCAGCGCCGTGCTCGCCATGCTGCACGACCGCACCACCGACGCGCCGCCGCTGCTCGTCACCAGCCCGCGCGCGCTGATGCACCCAACGCCTTCGTCCGCCATATGGACCCTCGGCACACGTCTGCTGCAAATCGATCAATCGATCTCGCTCGACGCCATGCTGCGCCACTGGGTCTCGCTCGGCTACGAATCCGAGGCCGTCGTCGAACGCGTCGGCGCCTTCAGCCGCCGCGGCGGCATCCTCGATGTCTGGTCACCCGCACACGCGCAGCCGCTGCGCATCGAACTCTTCGGCAACCAGATCGACTCGATTCGTATCTTCGACCCAGGCACGCAGCGCAGTGGCGCCGCACTCAGCCGCGTGCGCATCACCCCGCTCGACCTGCCGCGCCCGGATGAAAGCGCGATGCTGCTCGATCATCTCGGCACCGACGGATTGCTCATCCTCGACGATGAAGCTGAGCTGCACAATGTATGGATCGGACTCGAGGAAAAAGCAGCGCGCGAAAAAGAAACGCTCGCGCTGGCAGTGCAGGAAAACGAGACGACGAGCTCGCCCAATGCACTCGAACCTGCTGAGCCACCAAGTACATTCCAAATTTCTCCCTCCATTTCAATCGCGCCGCCGTTCGTCCCCTGGTCTGCGTTCGCTGCTGTAGTGCAAACCAGGCAGCACGTCGTGCTCGGCCATCCGCTCGACGGCATGCACGATCCGCAGCCGGGATCGCTCGCGCGCATTTTCGCGACGCCGCCGCACTTCGCCGGCCAGCTGCCCCCCGCACAGGATTACCTGGCAGCGCATCAGGACCAGCCCACCGCCGTCGTCTCGCGCCAGGCCGCGCGCATCGCCGAACTGTGGTCCGAAAAGCACGGCCCGCGCGCAGCACAGCATTCGCTCGACGATGAACCGCCGCACGGCGTCACATTCGTCACAGCCGCGCTGCCCGGCGGGTTCACGCTGCGCACGTCCAACGCGACGATTACCGTCCTCACCGACGCCGAGTTGTTCGGCCAGTCGAAGCCCGAATCGTTCACGCGCGGCCGCGCGCGCAAGAGCGCTCCGGAAAAAGCCTTCGCCGACTGGCGGCCGGGCGACGCCGTCGTGCACGAAGACTACGGCGTCGGCATCTTTCGCGGACTGGTTTCGCTCACCGTCGGCGGCGCGCCGGCGATCGGAAATGCCCCTGCCTCCGCCGATCCAGCCTCCGAACGCGAGTACCTGCTGCTCGAGTTCGCCGATGCCGATCGGCTCTACGTGCCGCTGCATCAGCTCGACCGCGTGCAGCGCTACGTCGGCAGCGAAGACGACCGGCCGCGGCTCGACAAGCTGCACAGCGGCGAATGGGAGAAAAATAAGTCGCGCGCGCGCGGCGCCGCCGCAGAAGTGGCGCGCGACCTGCTCAAGATTTACGCCGCACGCGAAATTTCGATCGGCTACGCATTCAGTCCGGACAATGCCTGGCAGCGCGAACTCGAATCAAGTTTTCCATTCATCGAAACTGAAGATCAACTGCACGCCATCGACGACGTCAAACGCGATATGGAACGCGGATTGCCGATGGACCGCCTCGTCGTCGGCGACGTTGGCTATGGCAAAACCGAAGTCGCCCTGCGCGCAGCATTCAAGGCCGTGCAGGACGGCAAACAGGTCGCTGTGCTCGTGCCGACCACCGTGCTCGCTCAACAGCACTGGAACACGTTCACTCGCCGGCTGGCATCCTTTCCGCTGCGCATCGAAATGCACTCGCGCTTCCGCAGCACCGCCGAGAAAAAACAGATCCTCGAAAAACTTGAAAATGGACAGATCGATATCATCGTCGGCACCCACGGACTAGTCTCGGACAAGGTCAAATTTAAAGACATCGGTCTGTTGATCATCGACGAGGAACATCGCTTCGGGCTGACGGCCAAAGAGAAGCTCAAGAAGCTGCGCACGCAGGTCGACGTGCTCACACTGACGGCGACGCCAATCCCGCGCACGCTGTATCTGGGCCTGAGCGGCGTGCGCGCAATCAGCAAAATCGAAACGCCGCCGGCCGAGCGATTGCCGGTGATCAGCTTCGTCGGCACGTGGGACGACGTCGTGGTGCAGCAGGCTATCCGCCGCGAACTCGATCGCGACGGGCAGGTCTTCCTCGTGCACAATCGCATCCAGACGATCGACCTGCTCGCACAGAAGCTGCGCCGTCTTGTGCCCGAAGCCGAATTCGCAGTGGCGCACGGCCAGATGGACGAGCGCGAATTGGCGAAGATCATGACGCGCTTCAGCGACGGCTCGATCGATATCCTGCTCTCTACGAACATCATCGAGAGCGGCCTCGACATCCCGAACGCCAACACCATCCTGATCGACCGCGCCGATCACTTCGGAATGGCCGAGCTGCATCAGCTGCGCGGGCGCGTCGGCCGCAGCACGATTCAGGCATATGCATACTTCCTGCACGATCGACGCTCCCCCATGACCTCCGAAGCGCGCGAACGACTCGAGACGCTGCGCGAGACCGGCGGCGTCGGCGCCGGCTACTCAATCAGCATGCGCGACCTCGAGATGCGCGGCGCCGGCGACATGCTCGGGCCGAAGCAGAGCGGGCACATCGCCAGCGTCGGATTCGATCTGTACACGCGCCTGCTCTCTCATGAAGTCAGCAAGCTGCGCGCGATGCGCGACGGCACTCCACTTCCGGCCGAGCCGCTGCGCCCGGTCGTGATCGACCTGCCGCTCACTTTGGGTCTGCCGGAGAGCTACATCAACGACGAACCACTGCGCGTGCAGCTGTATCGCCGCGTCGCCAGCCTCGAAACGGATGCACAAGTACAAGCGTTCGAAGAAGAGCTCGCTGATCGGTTCGGCAAGCTGCCAGCCCCGGCGCTGAACCTGACCTGGCAGGTGCGGCTGAAGCTCGCGGCTGCGCGCCTCGGCGCCTCGTCGATCACCAGCGAAGGCAACAAAGTCACTGTGCGCGCCGACGCAATCGAGCGACTCGTGCCACAGATTCGCGCGCTGCAGAAGCTGCTCGGCGCCGACGCGCGCATCGGCAATCATCAGGTGACGTTCCTGCGCCAGGGCACTCCCGAGCAGTGGAAGCATCGCCTGATGGAAACCGTGCGCCGGCTGGCCGGCATGGTCGAAGCGCTTCCGCCGCCGCCACCCCCGCGCGCTCGGCTTGTCACCGTTGAAGCCACAGCCGAACCCGCACCTGTAAAACCGATCACCACCGATGACAATTGGTAATCTCTTCGCAGGATAACCACTCAACCACTCAACCACTCAACCACTCAACCACCAATACCGATGCTGGACTCATCACAACACACCGTCGACTGCACCTCTTTTCAAATGAAAGACGGTGCAACTACTCAGGCCATCCAGTTTTCCAACGCGAAACACGCTATTCCTTCCCCCTTCGGGGGAAGGAATAGCGTGTTTCGCGGAAAATATCAGCTTGGGCCTGAGTAGTTACAAGGCGAGACATACAGTGTTGTGCGAAAAGCATCAATGTAGTCACAAAGCAATTACGTAGTTTTTCATCACCAACCATGGACTTCGACACGTATCAAAACGAATCCCGCCGCACAGCGATCTATCCGGCCATCGGCCACCCCGTCGTCTACCCGACGCTCGGCCTCGCCAACGAAGCAGGCGAAGTCGCCGGCAAGCTCAAGAAAATATTTCGCGACAAAGCCGGCGTCATCGGCGACGCCGAACGCGCTGCGCTGCAGGCAGAACTCGGCGACGTGCTGTGGTATCTCGCGCAGGTCGCCACCGAGCTCGATCTGTCGCTGAACGACGTCGCCGTCGCCAACCTCGACAAGCTGCGCTCCCGTCAGGAACGCGGCAAACTCGGCGGCGACGGGGACGTACGGTAGGCCAGCGGATAGCCTGCACCGAGCAAAGCGAGGGGACCGACGACGGATGGTTGCATGCAGTCGTCGGTCGTCGGTCGTCTGTCGTCAGCTTAGCGGCTCTTCTTCCAATCCTGGAAATCAGCCTCGATCGCGTCGCTCCACTTCGAGTCGATCTCGCCGGAGCTCCAGCGCGCCTGCTCGATGCGCAGCCTGCCGAACTCGTCGCGCACGCGGATGTCTTCGCTCTGCTCGACGACCTGCTGCACCAGATGCGGGGGAATGAACAACACGCCCGTCGGCGTGCCGAGCATCACGTCGCCCGGCATCACCGTCATGCCGCCGATGCGCACCGGAATGTTGATGCCCAGCAGCGTCACGTCGGCGATCGCCGTCGGGTCCATGCCGCGCATGTAGAAATTCACATCGGTCAGCTGAACCAAACCCTGGTAATCGCGGATGCCGCCCTCGATCACCGCACCGGCGCGCGTGCGCGTTCGCACCGCTGTGCCCAGGTTGTCGC
>CAXNFZ010000113.1:0-8770 GCA_964201495.1 Chloroflexota bacterium
CCGCGAAACGCGCTATTCCTTCCCCCGAAGGGGGAAGGAATAGCGCGTTTCGCGTTGGAAAAATGGATGGCCTGAGTAGTTACCAGATTTCAGATTTCAGATTGAAGAACTTGCGCAGCTCCAAAATCTGAAATCGAAAATCTGAAATCCCCATCACGTCTGATCTGCAGCGCTGCCGTGGAAAGCGCTGGCATTTAGCAAGATATTCAGATAGGAGTTAGGCCATTGCGCATAGTTCTGCGTGAATCGTTCGACCCAAAGCGTCGAGTAACGCTGCAACAGATCAGCGACTGCGGCGCGTTCATCGGTTGCGGCGGACATCGGAATCTCCACGAGCTCGAACGTGTGGGCGCCATTGGACGCGATCGATCCGAACACCGCGGCCAGGCGTGCTCGGCTGCCGAACGCCAGCTCGAAGGCACCGGAGCGAAATTTGAAGTCCAGCCCGCTGTGGCTTCGAGTCAGCGCAACGGGTCCGATGGGGCCGTCCCCAGTGATGAGACAGATTCCCCCGCGCGTGAGCGTTTGCCGCGCCGCATACAACTGGGGCAGCAACGCCAGGGATAAACGATGATTTTCTGCAGCGACCCGTCGAACCGGTTGGATCGGCCGATTGCACTCGCTCAGCGCCCCTGCCAGGTTGTCCAGCTCGGCCACGGTATGGTTGATGACCAGAACCAGCGGCGCTGAAGATTCTAGAAGACCGACGTCGCCGGTCCATCGTATCGGCCTCGTCGAGCCCATGCGAGCCAGCTTGCGTAGACGATAGCGGCGCAGCGTGGTGGCTCGCAGATGCGCGGCTGCAACTTCGCGAAAAGGCCGCACATCGCCGAGCTGCGTGTGCCATTCACGCAGCAGTTCGATCTGCGGTCGCCAGAATGCGTCCGGCACCCACGAACTCGAGAGCAGCGCCCACTGCAGGCTCGCCACGAGCCGATACGGCAGTTTCGATTCGATCTTGTTCCGCAATCGCTCCCAGACGCGCCTCACCACCTGTCGGGCCGTCCGTCTATTTCGCGCAGGTTCGGCATTCCTGGACAGCGGCGCCGACGACCGCCGACTCTCGATCTGATTCAAAATCTCCTGCACCGTCGGTCGCACGACGAGCTGCGCCAGATTCAGTTTGCAGCCATAGGTCTGCTCAACTCGCACGAACTGCTGGAGCAGGCGCAGCGATTGCAGACCAGCGTCGTACAGGTCATCGTGCAGTGCGAGCGTCGGCTGGCCGGCCGCCGCCGCAAATTCCTGCAGCAGGCGCGCAGCCAGCGTCGCCGGCTCAGCTGCGATCACAGCCTTCGGCATCGACGCATATTTTTCAGCCGCCGCCGAACGCCGCACCTTGCCGCTCGTCGTCACCGGAATCCAGCCGCGCCGCACGAGGCGCACATCCGCGAGCGACACATCCGTGCGCAACAGAACCTGTGCACGAATCCGCTCGGCCAGCTGCGTCGCTTCAGCGTCGCTGAAAGCGCCGCGAATCTCGCACACGAGAATCGGCGTCGTCAGGCCGAGACGCTCGTCGAAGACGCCGAACGCCGCGGCGCGTCCGGCCGCTTCGCCCGCCGCCTCCAGCGCGATCTCTTCGAGCCCTTCCGGCAGCACGTGCTTGCCCGCCACGATGATCACGCCGTCCATGCGGCCCAGCACGAACAGCTCGCCGTCCGCCAGATAGCCCAGGTCTCCGGTATGCAGCCCGTCCGGCTGCAGCGCACGCGCCGTGCGCTCGGGCTGGCCGATGTAACCGCTGAACAGCGCATCCGTCGAAACCACGATCTCGCCGACCCGCCGCTCCGGCAGCGGGCGGCCGGCCTCGTCCACGATTTTGATGCGCGTGCCTTCGATCGCTGCGCCGCAGCTGACTACCGCGCGCGCGCCGGCCGCATCGCTCGGCTGGGCGATGCCATGTTCGATCAGCGCCAGCGGGTCGACCCGATCCGTCCGCAGCGGCCGATCCGCTGCGCGCAGCGTCACGACCAGCACGCTTTCCGCCATGCCGTATGCCGGGAAGATCACCCCCGGCCGCAGATTACACGACTGCAACTGCTCCTCGAACGCGCGCGCCGACGGCTCCTGCACCAGCTCGGCGGCGACCATGATCAGACGCAGCGAAGACAAATCAAGACCGGCAAGATCTTTTTCGCGCACGTGCTCGGTCGTGTGCACCAGGCCGAAATTCGGCGTCGGCACGATCGTCCCGCGATACACATGGATCGCCTCCAGCAGCAGGCGCGGACGCCGCACCCACGTCTGCGGCGCAATCAGCACGCTGCGCACACCGGCACACAGGGGCAATAGCAGGCACTCGATCAGCCCGAAATCATGGTGCAGCGGCAGCCAGCCGACGATGACGTCCGTGCTGGTGACGTCCTCCACGAGCACCAGTCGCTGCAGGGAACGCATCAGCACGCCATGCGACACCAGCGCCGCCTTCGGCATGCCGGTCGTCCCGCTGCTGAACTGCACATACGCCGCATCCATCGGTTCGAGCGAAACCGGGCCGTCCATCGGAGGTGCGCCCGGCTCAGCGGATAAGTCGAAGCCGAACACGCGCACCGGCAGACCATCGAGCGCGTGGGCATGCTGCGGTGCGATGAGCACGGCAGCGGCGCCGGCGGCCTGCACGAGTTTGCGCAGGCGTTCGTAATACAGCTCGATGCGGCTGAATGTGTCCGGATACGCAGTGATCGCAGGCGCGCAGCCGGCATACATCGCGCCTAAAAAAGCCCCGACCATTTGCGCATCATGCTCACCGGCGACCAGCACCACATCGCCCGTGCGCAGCCCGGCGGCACGCAGCGCCGCCGCAACGCGCAACACATCGACATGCAGCGCAGCATAGGTGACGTCCGAAAGAGATGCGGAATTGCGAAAAAACGTCAGCGCAGTTCGCTGTGAGTTCTGCGATGCCTGTTGTGCCAAGACATCTGTGAATAGCATCTTGAAATCCTCCTCGTGTTCTTCGCACCTTCGCGTGAGACCGTCCGTCCTGGCCTCTTCACGACGACGCGCTCGAATACATCGCCACCGCTCGTCGCCACAGCGCAGACGCGCCGGCATAGAACGCCGCGCTCACGCACAGGCCGGCCGCAAACGTGCCGAAATCGAGCATCCCCAGCAGCGCCTGCGCCGGCGCCGTGGTCATGAACGCCACCGGCGCCACGAACGTCAGCACGAAGCGCAGGCCGCCGGTGAACGCCGATACGGGAAAGCGCGCCGTGTCCCAGATCGTGCGGAACAATTCCTGCATGTTGTCGACTTTGACGAACCAGAACGCGCACGCGCCCATCGCCAGCCAGATGCTGTACGCCAGGGCCAGCGCGATCAGCAGCATCACCGCGAACTGCAGCAGTTCCAGCGGCCCAGGCGTGACGTTCAGCACATTCAGTGAATAGATCAACACGCTCACGCCGGCAAAAATATCGGTGAGCCCGGACAGCCGCACGTGGCGCAGCGTGCAGTAGAACTGGCTGTCGATCGGCTTCATCAGCGCAAAGTCCATCGTGCCGTCGCGCACCATCGCGATGATGCGCTGCAGATTTGCCTCGAAAAATGTGGCGATCACGCCGCCGATCAGAATCGCCATCCCGACGACGATCAGCGCCTGCCCGTAGCTCCACCCGCCCAGTGTTTCGGTGTGCGAATAGAACAGCGCCACACTCGAGAACGTGATCGCGCTCCACAACACCCCGAGCAGCGCCTGCGCGATGAAGTTCGCGCGGTACTCCATTTCGACCAGCACGCTGCTCTGCACAAACAGCCGGAACAACCGCAGGTATCGCATCATGCTCCCACCGCACTGTAACTGCGCATCGCCGCGCGCCAGCCGCCCCACACTGCCGCTGCGAACGCCGCCACCCAGAACGCCTGCACGCCGAAGCCGAACCACAGCTCGCTCGCTGACACGCTGCGCGTCAAAATCGCCGTCGGAAAATTCAGCATGTACGGAAACGGCGTCCATTCAAGGATCGCCTGCACGCTCGTCGGGAACATCGCCAGCGGCGCCACAATGCCCGAAAGCAGTACGCGCAACCCGTAGAAGCCCATGATGAACGCGCCGGTCTGGCTCGTCCAAAATGCCAGCAGACCAACCAGATAGTCCGACAAAAACACCAGCAGCCACGCCCCGATCATCGCCGGCACGAACGCCACGAGGCTGGCCAGGCTCAGGTTCACGCGCGCATCCGGCGATGAAACCAGCACCACGATCACGATCGGCATCACGACCGCCATGCGAAAAATCTTCTCGGTCAGATTGGCCGCAATCTCGTTCCAGATCGGATGAATCGGGCGCAGCAGCAACGGCGACAGCGTGCCCTGCCGCACCTGATAGTCCATCTCCCACGACGACCACACCGCCGTCATCGTGCGCACCACCCAGCCGATCATGTAGTACGCGACGAAGTCGCCGCGCGTGAATCCGTTGATCACGCCCTGCTCACTCACGCCGAGCCACACCACCAGCATGATGATCATCAGCAGGCTGGTCATCATCCACAGAATCGCCTGCGAACGATATTCCATGCTCAGCGCCCATGAGACGCGGGAGAGGGCGAGGAATTTTTTCAACATCTTGATGTTTCAGATTGGACATTTCAGATTGGACATTTCACATTGCATATTTCACATTGCATATTTCACATTGAGCATTAAGGCTCATCCGGCACTTCGATGTGCCGCCATCACGGCGTAACGCCATCGATGCCTAATGTGCAATGCTCAATGCTCAATGTGCAATGTGCAATGTGCAATGCTCAATGTGCAATGTGCAATGCTCAATGCTCAATGTGCAATGTGCAATGTGCAATGCTCAATGTGCAATGTGCAATGCTCAATGTGCAATGTGCAATGCTCAATGTCCAGCCCTAGTCCGCCACTTCCGCATACGCCGCGTTCACCATCGTCTTGAGCCGCACGGTCCACGCATCGCGGCCGGCGCGCAGGTGCGTGTTGCTCAGCACGGCCACGGCGATGTTCGCCTCCGGGTCGACGAAGCACCAGCAGCCGCTGGCGCCGCCGTGGCCGAAGGTGCGGTTCGACGCCAGGTCGCAGTACACGCCGGGCGTGTGCTCGGTCTGCAGGCCCCAGCCCAGGCCCCACGGCGCCGGAGCGACCGGGCTGCGCCCTTCCTGCGCGATCACGTGCCCGCGCACGCCGCCGGCCATGTCGCGCGTCATCGCCTGCACCGTCGCCTCACGCAGGATGCGCGGGCCGCCCGGCGCAAAATGCTGCAGGAAGCGCATCAGATCCGACACCGTGGCCAGCACACCGAACGCCGGATGCGCCAGGCCGCGCGCGTGCGTCGAGTTGTACATCGCGCCGGGTGTGCCTTCGGCCATCACCGTGCGCACGTGCGCGATGTGCGGGGCGTGCGCCGCCGCCGGCCGAATGTGCGTGTCGCGCAGGCCCATCGGCTCGAAGACGAGCTGCTCGACCAGCTCAGCGAACGGGCGACCGGTCGCCGTCGCCGCCATGTGCCCGACCAGCAGCGTGTTGTAGTCGGCATACGACATCGAACTGCCCGGCTGAAAAAGCAGCGGTGCCGTGAACGCCTCCTCGATCAGCGCCTCCATCGGAATCTGCGCCGCCAGGCGCGCCTCCATGTGCGGCGATTCGTAGATCAGGCCGGACGTGTGCGTGAGCAAATGCCGCAGCATGATGTTCTCGCGGCCCCCGCCGACGAACTGCGGAAACAAGTGCCGCACGTGCATGTTCAGCGACAGCACGCCCATCTCGATCAGGCGCATCACCATCGTGACGGAATACACCTTCGAGATCGAGGCCAGCGGCCAAAGCGTGCCGGACGACGCCGCTCGTTCAGGCGCTGCGTCTCCGACGTAATATTCCTGCACCACACGCCCGTCGCGCACGGCAATCAACGCGCCGCCGGCGAAGTCGCCGCGCGCGATCCAGCTTTCCATTACTTGTTGAGATTGAAACATGGTGGTTTGGGATTTCACATTGAGCATTGCACATTGAGCATTGCACATTGAGCATTGCACATTGAGCATTGCACATTGAGCATTGCACATTGCACATTAGGCATTGCACATTAGGCATTTCGATGTGCCGTTATCGAGTGCAACGTGCAATTTGAAATGTGAAATGCCTAGTCCGCTTTCTCCTGCATCGTCTGCCACAGCGCCGCCACGTGCTCGCGCTCGGTCGGGTATGCGCCGACGCTGACGCGGCACATCCAGCGCCCTTCGAGAATTGCCGGCGTCAGATACGCGCGGCCGCTTTGATTTACTGCATCGGCCCACGCCTTCGTGTGCGCATCGAGCGCCTCACCCTGCAGGCCGGGCGGCTCATGGCGCACGCACAGCGTCTGCAGCGGAACTGGCGTCAGCAGCCGCCAGTCCGGATGCGCCCGCACCTGATCCGCCAGCCACTGCGCGTTCGCGATGTCCCGGCGCAGGCGCGCCTGCAGGCCGCGCACGCCCTCGGCGCGAATCAGCGTCCACAGCTTCAGCGCGCGAAATCGCCGGCCGAGCGGCAGGCCCCAGTCGCGATAGTTCTTCACCGTTCCATCGGCCGCACTCTGCAGATAACTCGGGTTGGTGCCCATCACGCGCACGAGATGCTGCGGGTCGCGCACGTAGAACAACGAGCAGTCGAACGCCGCGCCGAGCCACTTGTGAGGGTTGACGACGATCGAGTCCGCGCCTTCGACGCCGTGCCACATCCAGCGGCATTCGGGCAGGATCATGGCCGAACCGGCCAGCGCGCCGTCGACGTGCATCCACAGCCCGTGGCGCTGCGTGATCGCCGCGATCGCGGCGAGCGGATCGAGGGCGGTGCTGGTGGTCGTGCCCGTGGTGGCGACGACGGCGCACGGCTTCCGGCTGGCCGCCAGATCGGCCGCGATCGCCGCTTCGAGCGCATCCGGCCGCAGCGCGAACGATTCGTCCACGTCGATCACGCGCACGTTGGTGCGCCCAAAGCCGGCCAGCAGCGCCGCTTTGTCGACCGAACTGTGCGCATATTTCGAAACGTAGATGACGAGCGGCTGCGCTTCACTCTGCAGGCCGCCGCGCACCATGCCGAAATCGGTGGCTCGTTCGCGCGCGCACAGCAGCGCCAGCAGCGTACACGTCGAGGCGGTGTCCTGAATCGCGCCCTGCCAGTCATCCGAAAGGCCGAACATACGGCGCATCCAGTCGGTCATGCGCTCTTCGAGCTCCGCCAGCGCCGGCGCCGACTGCCATGACAGCCCCAGCGCACCGAGGCCGGTGCTCATGAAGTCGCCCAGCACGCTCGACGGCATCGAGTTCGCCGGGAAATATCCGAAGAACGACGGATGCTGAAAGTGCGACAGCCCCGGCGCGATGATCGCATCGAGGTCACGCATTACTTCATCGAAAGGCTGCGGCTCGTCCGGCGGATCCGCCGGCAGCTGCGCCAGCACATCCCCCGGCCGCACCTGCGCCTGCACCGGCCGCGCAGCAATGCCAGCGCGAAAATCCGCGATCCAGTCGACGAGCGCATGCGCCTGCGCACGAAATTCCTCGATGTCCATTACATCCTCTCCCCTATTCCCCCATGCTTCCCGCAAATACTTCGCGGATGATGTCCTCGACCGGCGGGTCCTCGAACGTCACGTCGGCGACGGCGATCTGCGCCAGAATTTGCGCCGCGGTGGCCGCAGCGGACGCGCGCGGCACGTGCAGCACAGCGTCGAGTCCGTCCAGCGCGGCGACTTTGCCGAATTGCGCCAACCGCTCGGGCGGCGCCGCCTCGACGAGTTGCAGTTTCAGGATCTTGTATGGCGCCACGCGCTCGATCAGCGCGCGAAAATTGCCGTCGTAGAGCAGCCGCCCCTTGTCGATGACGATGATGCGCTCGCACAGCGCCGTCACATCCGCCATGTAGTGGCTGGTGAGAATGACCGTGGCCCCGTGGCGGCGGTTGTACTCGGCGATGAATTCGCGGATGCGCACCTGCGCCGTCACGTCGAGCCCGATCGTCGGCTCGTCGAGAAACAATACTTTGGGTCGATGCAGCAGCGCCGCCGCCAGCTCGCATTTCATGCGCTCGCCCAGCGACAGCTTGCGCACCTGCTTTTTCATCAGCGGCTGCAAATCGAGCAGCACATCGAGCTCGCGCATCGTCGCGTCGAAGTCGCCCGGCAGGATTTCGTAGATGGCCTTGTTCAGCAGAAAAGTCTCGGCGGCCGGCAGATCCCACAATAGCTGCTGCTTTTGTCCCATCACCAGCGTGAACTGCCGCAGGTACGCTGCTTCTCGCCGATGCGGCTGATAGCCGAGCACATTGATTTCCCCCGCGGTGGGATGCAGCAGGCCGGAGAGCACCTTCAGCGTCGTGGTCTTGCCGGCGCCGTTCGGCCCCAGAAACCCGACCATCGCCCCACCCTCGATATCGAACGACACGTCGTCGACTGCGCGCACGATGCGATATTTTCGCCGCACGAACGCCCGCAGGCTGCCCGCCAGCCCGGGCTCGCGCTCATGAACCTGATAGTGCTTGGCAAGATGCGCGACATGAATGTGCGGTGGCATTTCAGAGGATTTCAGGGGACATCACAGGAACGATATGCAAAGAATTGCTGCTTTGCGGAAACGAAGAACGGGCGACTTTTCAGTCGCCCGTTTCGAGTGCCCCAAAAGAGATTCGAACTCCTGGCCTTTTGCTCCGCAAGCAAACGCTCTATCCAACTGAGCTATTGGGGCGCTAACGAGCGAAAGTATATCACAGACAGGGGGAGTTCAGATTGCAGGGAGTGCGCAAAGCCCAATTGGTATCCGCGAAACAC
>CAXNFZ010000114.1:0-8754 GCA_964201495.1 Chloroflexota bacterium
TTTCGCGGGTTTCATCAATTGGATTTTGAGCATTCCTTATTTCTCATGCGAAGCTGCGAAGCTGCGAAGAGATCTGAACTCCGCCGTCGAAGAATCTTCCGCAAGCCAATGCGTGGAAAAGCCAAAAAAGACTTTTTCCTTCACGTTCTTTGCGGCTTCGTGTGAGAAAAATCGGCTGTCTGGATCTGCCCCCAACGCTGGATGTCATCCGTTGAAAATCTGTACAAGAAAGTAACTACTCAGGCCTAAATCAGTATTTCCCGCGAAACGCGCTATTCCTTCCCCCGAAGGGGGAAGGAATAGCGCGTTTCGCGTTGGAAAAATGGATGGCCTGAGTAGTTACACAAGAAACCGTAGGACAATAACGCACTATGTCGGTTCAGAAGTCGCCTGACGAAAAAGGCAAACTGGATAATAACAAGGTCCAATGGGAGCAGGACTTGAAGCCGTTCACGCGACTGCCGCGTGAGAAACGGCCGTATATGCGTCAGCGTGTGCCCACCTGGATTCCAATGCTGGTCAGTTTTGCAGCGATTCTGCCTGTGTGCGCGTTGTCGATATCTTTGCTCAATCGTCTGCGCCCATCGGCCAAAGCATTGTCTTTGCCAACGGCTACCACTATCTTCGTTACGCCGGTCACGACGTCGACGGTGTTCGTGCCGCCGACGGCCACGCCGTACGTGGCGCCGACGGACACGCCGATTCCGATTCCGACCGCGCCTGCCGACCCACAAAACAACGCAGCGGTGATCGCTGTCGGCAACAAGGTGCGCGTCACGGCCACTGGTGGCTCCGGGATCAACTTCCGCGACCAGCCGACGATCGCCGGAAAATTGCTGCGCAAGCTGCCCGAAGATGGAGTCTACGAAGTGATCGGCGGGCCCCAGGAAGCGGACGGATATACCTGGTGGCAACTGCGTGACTCGAGTGACGGCACGCTCGGCTGGGGCGCACAGAATTTTCTGGCGCCGGCGCAGTAAGTGTTCATCCGCGGCGTCGCACGTTCAGCGGGTTCTGGTTACTGGGTCGGATACGTAGCGAGCCGTTTGTCATGCGCGCGGTGGTTGAGGCGCGCCAGGCGCCGCGTTACTTCGGCGCGCACGCGCGTGAGGTCGATGGTGGTGAGTCGGCCGTCGCGCAACAGCACGCGTCCGTTGCAGAGCACGGTTTCGACGTCGCCGGCGCGGTGGGAGTACACGAGGTTGGCGAGCGCGTCATAGCGCGGGAAGACGTGCGCGCCATCCTGCCGCAGCAGCGCAATGTCGGCGAGTTTGCCTGGCGCGAGTTCGCCGATGTCCGGCATGCGCATCGTGGCGGCGCCGCCGGCGAATGCGATATCCAGCATGGTCTGAATGGGCATGCGCGTCGAATCGTGCGCTGCCTGCTTGTGATCGAGCGCGAGGATGCGCATCTGTTCGAGCACGTCCAGCGTGTTGCTGCTCACGACCCCGTCGGTTCCGATGCCGACTTTGAGGCCGGCGGAGCGAAATTCATCGACGCGCGCGGTTCCCATGCCGAGTTTGAGATAGGTCTTTGCGCACTGCGCTACAGCGACGTCGTGCTGGGCAAGCATCGCGATATCGGCGCTTGTGATGCCGACGCCGTGCGCCAGAATCGTCGGTACATCGAGCACGCCGGTGCGGCGCAGCACTTCGGGCGGCGTCACGCCGTGCTGCTGCAGGCTCAGCTCACGCTGTTCATGCGTTTCGCTGCAGTGAATGTGGATGCCCACGCCGAGTTCGCGTGCGCGGCGCGCGCACAGCGTCAGGAACGCGTCGTCGCAGGTGTACGGCGCATGCGGGCCGAGCCAGGCGGCGATGCGGCCGTCGGCTGCGCCCTGCCACTTGCGCACGAAGTCGACGGTGCGATTTAGTTTCTCTTCGCCTTCATGGCCGAAGACGGCCCACGTAATGTTCGCACGTGTGCCCGCCTCGCGCACTGCCTGTGCGGTGTAGTTGCAGAAAAAATAGTGGTCGGCGACGGTAGTCACGCCGCTCTGGATCATTTCGGCCAGGCCGAGCAGCATGCCCCAGTACACGTCCTCGGGCTCCAGGTTGCTTTCGAGCGGCCAGATGTAGTCGTTGAACCACGACTCGATGCCGACATCTTCGGCGAGGCCGCGGAACAGCACCATCGGCACGTGCGCGTGACAGTTGATCAGACCCGGGATTGCCAGCTGCCCATGCGCATCGAGCCATTCGCGCGCCGCCGCGGTTTCGATGCGACCGGTTTTTTCGATTGCGGCGATGCGTTCGCCCCGCACCGCGATGTCGCAGCCGTCTTCCACTGAATAGCGGCCGTTTCGCCGCACGAGCACGTCGCAGCCGCTCAGTACGATGTCGAACATGTGGGGAAGTATAGTACTTCGCCGTCGCTACTCAGGCCGGCCAATTTTTCATGAGCCTCTCCAACCTCCTCCGTTTCGACTACTGGCTGGACCCGGCCGTCACCATGCAGCCGGCTGGCGGATCGATGTGGATCGCGTTTGTTGCTGCACTGCTCGCAGGGGCAGTGCTCATCGTGGTGATGCGGAAGCGTGCGCAGACACAGGATCGAATGATGTTCGGCCTCTTCGCTGCCGCAGCGTGGATCGCGGCGCTGGTGGCGCTCGGCCGCATCTTGCAGATTCCCGTGCTCGGCTGGCGCATCGGCTGGCTGGTGGCCATGCTCGTTGCGGCGGGATCGCTGGTGATGCGTTTCGCCGCGGTCGCGCGCGCAGATGGGCTCGTGCCGGCGGCATTCGCTGCGCTTGTGTTTGATTCGCTCGCTTCTTCTGATCCGCTGTATCTGCGTCCGTGGCGGCTGCCTACTCGCTTGTTGTGGTGGGGCGGGCATCTGATCGGCATGGCGGTGGTTGCAGTGAATATCGCCACGTCTCTCGCGCCGGATCGCATCGGTTTGGCGGCGGCGTTCGCACCGCTGCTGCTGGTGATCCCGGCTCTGCCTGCATGGTTGTCGCGTCGTCCGAATGCCGGTGTTGCGCTTGCGCCGTTCGTGTTTTCATATGCGGTGGCGGCCCTGAATTTTGCCGGCGTGCGCGTCGATGGGCCACTCAACGGCGTGTTGTATTTGCCGCTTGCGTTGATTGTGTCGTTCGGATATGCGCTGGCAGTGGGATTGCGCACTGTGGCGGCCGATCGTCGATTTGTCGCCATTGGCGCTGCAGCGCTCACGATCAGTGCGATCGTGTGGGCGGCCTGGGCGGCCCTCACACTCCGCACGCACGGCGTCACCGGCAGCGACCCGTACGCGTACACCCAGATGGGGGTCGATCTTGCTGAACGTGGCACGCTTGCGCATGCATTTCCGTTCGTCGAACAGACGTATGCACTCGGCATCGATTCGCATCCGGCGGTGCATATCGGTTATCGCATCCCGACGGATGTGCGACGCATTGCACCGACGGTGTGGCCGATCGGCTACCCATGGTTTACTGCCGTGGCCTGGCGCGTTGCTGGGGAGGCCGGCGTCTTTCTGCTGACGCCGTTGTTCAATCTGATTGCACTCGGCCTGATCGCACTGCTGATTTTGCGTGCGCCTGTCGGCGGCTCGTACCGCCCGGCTGTCGCTGCGCTGGCGGTGTTTCTGACGGCAACTTCGTACCAGCAGGTTGAGTGGCAGATGATCCCCATGGCGGACATCGCCGCGCAGGTTTTCTCGCTCGGTGCACTTGGTGCAGCGTTGTTCGCTTCGCGTCTGCAGGGCACCCGGCGGATTGTGCTTTCCGTTGTGGCTGGCGCTGCGCTTGGGATGGCGTTTGATCTGCGCTATACACAGGTGCTGATCGCACCGGCGATTGCATTTGTGCTGGCCTTCCCACTGGCCTTCCCACTTGAAAGTGCACAACGAAATGGGAGTGCGGCGGTGCTCGCGCGCTCTGGCGTGGAGCGACCGAATCTCGATCTGGCATTCTGGCTCGCACCTGTAGTAGCGCTGCTTGCTGTGCTGCCGACGTTCATTTATCACACGACGTGGTTCGGGAATCCGCTGGCGACCGGCAGCGAAGAGCTGAGTAATTTTTCGCTGACGCGCATGCCCGAAACATTGCTGCGCACGTTGAACGAGGCGAACTGGCTGCGCGAATACGGACTCGTTACGCCGCTGATCATGCTCGGTGCTGTCGCACTGTGGCGTGTGAATCGACGGCTGTTTCTTGCTCTCGTGTTGTATTTCGTGCCGGTATTCGGGCTACACGTTTTCTACGACTATCTGCGCCTGCGTGATTTGCTGGCGCTGTTTCCGGTTTTATACGCACTCGCTGCAGCGGGTGCCGTTGCTGCGTGGATGCTCGTGGAAAGATTCAGGCTGCGGCTGCTGCGGGTCGTGCTGTTGTTCGCACTTTCTTTTGTGTTCGTGTTGCGCTCTATGGAAACACTTGCGTTGCCCGTCACGCGCGGGTTCAGCGCATTCGGGTATCTCGTCGCTGAACAGCGCCGCAGCTTCGATCTGATCGCCGCCGCAACCGAGCCAGAAGCCGCCATCGGCTGTGCACTCAATTCCGGCGCTGTTGACCTGCATGCGGACCGTCGGACTTTTCGTCCGGGTGCGTGGCCCGTAGAGGATGCTGCGCGTTTTATCGAGACACTGTTGTCGGCGCGCAAGCCGGTTTATCTGCTCATCGACAGCGAAGAGATGCAGCGCACCGCCGATGCACTCGGAGACCGATTCACATTCACGGAGGTGGTGCGTGTCGATGTGCCGTACTACTTCGTGGGCAGCGGCAGTGAGAATCGACGTGTGCCGCTGATGCGCGTGCAATAAGGTTTTCGGGCGGCTTGCCGCTGTGCCAGCCTGCAGAAAAGGGAAGTCGTGATTTGTGAGAACGATCGATCCCGGCTCGTGCGGTTTTCCTTTGCTTAGATTTCTGCGTTAATCTTTTTCCATCCCCTCATCGCAGCATCGATGTCTGCCGCTCTCCTGATCCCGCGGCATTCCATGCGACGCGTGTGTTTATGCACGTGCGTCGAAGGAGTGTTCTATGCAGCTCATGCATTCGATCTCGCGAATTCTGGATGAATCTGGATCTCATGGATCCCGATTGCAAGAGTCTAAGCCTGGCAGATCAAGTCAGCCACAAGCAACACCGTTTTCTGCGTTGATCGTTGCGTTGTTGATCGGCAGTGTGGGAGTAGGTGCGGCAGTTCGGCCGCCTGTTTATTTTGGAAAATTGTTTGGCAACATCAGCGCTGATGGAGGCGGGACGACATTTCTTCCGTTGCTTAAGAATGGTCCGGGAAACGGACTGCGAGTGGGCGGCATCGTATTTGTTTCGCGTCAGTTAAACACCGGCGGCAGTATTTACTGGAACGCGCCGCAGGTGAAGGACATGCCGGGTGTTGGACCACATAGTCGCGTGCGGCCGGCGGCGCCGGGCAAGCTTATCGTGCGGGACGTCAACGGCACGCTCACGACTCTGATCGACGGATCAAAGCCTACCAGCGCCAGCCTTGACCTGATTGATGTCAATGCGCCCGACGTGTCGTACGACGGCACGCTGATCGTTTTCGCTGGTCTGCCGAAGGGAACATACGAAACTGCTCCTGCACGCAGCGTCGACGGCTGGCGAATTTTTACGATGCGCATCGATGGCACGCAGCTGCGGCAGGTGACGTTTGATGATCAGGATCTCGATCTCGAGGCGGCCGGCTTGCCCGATAGTCTGGCGGGATACGATGACTACGATCCGGTCTGGCTGCCGGACGGCCGCATCGCGTTCAGTTCGACGCGCTACCCTTCCTTTGCACACTACAGCGGCGTGCGCACCTCGAACATTCACGTCGTGCGTGCAGACGGCACGGCGCTGCGTCGCATCACCACGGAACGCAACGGCGCCGATCGGCCGACTGTCGACCCACTTACCGGCCGCATCGTGTATGCGCGCTGGTGGCGCAACCATCGCTTCGCCCTGAACGACACCGCAACCGTCGGAAATGCAGTCGACGGCTATCAGCAAAAGGACGGGCTGAGTTCCGACCGAACGAAGCAGATGGACGGCACCCCGCGTTTCGCGGACTACCTCTGGCGCAATGCGTGGCATCTGGCGACGATCAACCCGGACGGCACGAACCTTATAAAGTTCGCCACGGCCGACGTCGAAGAGCAGAACCATGCGTACGGTGGAACGTTTCTGCCGAACGGATCTTTTCTTGCGAATTACTTCCCGATGTACAACATGACCGAGGCCGGCGGCTTCGGCGGGCTGCGTGTTTTCGAACGTGACGGGTCCGGATACAGGGCGTTCCTCGGCGTCACGACGCTCTCGGGCGATTACGTGAACACCGACCCGGAGCCGTCGTACGGCATCTATCCCGGCGAATATGCCACGGAGCCGGCGGCGATTGCCGGCGGTGAACTGCTGATTTCGATTGCACCTGACGTCGGCCAGGACTACGGCATCTATCGATTCTCGGCGGACGGAACGAAACGCACGCTGGTGTATGACAACAAAGGCACGGCCGAGCTGCGCGCCAGGCCGATTGCCGTGCGCAGCAGGCCTCCTGTGTTGACGGACACGGTTGCTTCCATTGCATCACTTCTGCCTCCGCCCGTTGCGGGTCCGTATAACCAGGATGGCACGTTTACATTCGATGTATTGAACGTATACGCGAACGGCCCGATCGACAGAGACATCGTCGATGCCGTGCCGGTGGGTTCAGCGGCACGCCTGCGCTTTTTCACGGATTTTCAGCGGAAGTCCTATGGTTCCTTTCCGATGCTCGACTGGCCGATTCTGCTGGCGGAGGCCGCGGTCCCGCCTTCGGGTGCGCTGCGTGTGACGAACGCGCCCGCGAACCTGCCGCTGTTCGAACAAATGCGCGACAAAAACAATCGTGTTCCGCTGAGTCGTGATGTCTACGGATTCAACGGCGCCGGGCACGTCACCGGCCTCAATTTCGGCCGCCCTGGTGAAATTGTGCAGTGCGTTGGATGTCATACCGGACACAGCATGATTCCCATCCCGGAAGATCGTGCGGAAGCGTTGTTCACCAATCTTGCGCCCGGCGCCGAAGTCGCGGTTTCGTCAGCGCACGACGTGAACTACACACGCGCCGTCGTCGATCGGCGTGTGAACCGCAGCGAGATCTGGCGTAGTTGGACGAGCACTCCCGGCAATGCGACCGGGCAGTGGGTGACCCTCACTTTCCCGGTTCCGATTACGGTGCGCACGGTGCGCCTCTACAACCCACGCCAGGGGGATGAGGCGGCATCGACGCTGCAGGTGAACTCTGCGCGCGTCACACTCTATAGCGATGCTGCCGGCAACACCCCGGTCGCGTCACAGACGAGCGGCGCACTGGCGGCGGACGGCACGGATGTGGCGTTTGCGGAAGTGCGCGCGCGCGTCGTGCGCATCGAGCTGCTTTCGGTCACAGGCACTTTTTACGGCACAGCCGCCGCTGGTCTTGCAGAAGTGGAGGTCATTGCGCGAGCAGAGGCGGAGGCGAAATAGTGAGACGTAGTCAGATGAATACCGCTTGCGCCGGGTGACCTTTCGCATGCGAAGCCGTAAAAGATCTTTTCCCTTCGTGTTCTTTGCGGCTTCGCGTGAGAAAAATCTTCTGTCAAAAAATCGCCTCAAACGCCGGACGCACCCCCGTACGCACCGTAGTTTTCGTCCGTGATAATCGACTGCATGTCGTCGATCGACCTGCTCGTCGTGATCTTGAATTACAACACGCGCGATCTGCTGCGGGATTGTCTGCGCTCACTCGATGCACAGAGCGGACTGTCGTTCGAAGTGTGCGTCGTCGACAACGCATCGCCGGATGAGAGCGCTGCGATGGTGGAGCGTGAATTCCCGCATGTGCGTTTGCTGCGCAACCCGGACAACAACGGATTTTCAGCTGGAAATAATCTTGGATTGCGCAGCTACGGCTGGCCGGAAGCTGGAAATTCACGCTACGTCATGTTGTTGAATCCCGACACCGTCGTGCCGGAGCATGCACTTGCTGCGATGGTGTCTTATGCTGACGCGCAGCCTGAGGTCGGCGTGGTTGGCCCGCGTCTGCTGTTGCCGGATGGAACGCTGGACAAGGCCTGTCGGCGCGGCTTTCCGACGCCGGCAGTGTCGTTCTACCGCCTGAGTGGGTTGAGCAGAATTTTCAGACAGAGTGCGCGGTTCAATCGGTACAACATGGAGTATCTCGATGAGCGACAGCGGGCGGAAGTCGATGCCGTCGTCGGTGCGTGCATGCTTGTGCGCGCCGAGGTGCTGCATCAAGTGGGCCTGCTCGACGAAATATTTTTCATGTACGGTGAGGATCTCGACTGGTGCATGCGCATCAAGCAGGCAGGGTGGCGAATCATGTATTTTCCTGACGTGATGGTGCATCACGTCAAGCGCGCGGCCAGCCGGCGCAGTGAAAAAGCGCAATACGAGTTCGACCGTGCGATGTGGCTTTTCTACTGCAAGCATTACCGCGCTGTGCAACCCAGGCTGGTCGATTTGCTGGTGCGAATCGGGCTGGGGCTGCGCGGCGGGCGCCGGCTCGCACAGGAAATCGCGCAGGACACAGCGCTTCGTGCACGGGTTGTGGAGAAGTGAGGCGAATGATCGGAGGTTTGGATTGGCAATGACGTCCGGCTTGTCGTTGTGCCAGCTGGAAAAACCACGCCACGGTGTGCAGACACACCGTGGCGTGGTTTGCGTTGTTTGCGGATGGAAACCTGAAGTGGTGTAACTACTCAGGCCTAAATCAGTATTTCCCGCGAAACGCGCTATTCCTTCCCCCGAAGGGGGAAGGAATAGCGCGT
>CAXNFZ010000115.1:0-8710 GCA_964201495.1 Chloroflexota bacterium
TGCGCCGCATTCGCTCACGTGTGCGCCGCATCAACGTGGACGGCGACGGTTTGTCAGCGCAGACACATGCGGTGGTCGACCGCCCCTCTCCACCAGGATTTCGCGCGCCGCATCGAGCGTGGCATGGGAAAAAAGCAAGCGAAATCGCAGGGGCAGAGGGGGACTCATAAGGGGACAGGGATGAGGAGATCAGGGGTCAGGACACGCGAAACACCCGTGAGATGCGTGTCATTGGAGTGCCTTACCGCGAATTTGGCCGGCATTTCCTCACCCTGATCCCTGTTCCCTGATCCATGTCCCCTTATGAGGGGGGAAGGGGTGAGGTTTTCGCACACGGAATTTTCGCCCCGAACTGCGGATGCACCCCTCGCCCGTTCGAGGTGGTGGCGCCTATGTAAAATCTCTCGTCCATGGCCAAAAAGAAACAGACGACGCCGCCACCGATGCCCGCCGACTCACAACCGTCCGATGGTTCCGCGATCGGTCGCATCCGCCGCGCCGACATCAACGAGCAGATGCAGCAGAGCTATCTCTCGTACGCAATGTCGGTCATCGTCTCCCGCGCACTCCCTGATGCGCGCGATGGCCTCAAACCTGTGCAGCGCCGCATCCTGTATGTCATGCACGACACAGGCCTGCGTCCGGATGCGCCCTACCGCAAATCCGCACGCATCGTCGGCGATGTGCTCGGCAAATATCACCCGCACGGCGACCAGTCTGTTTACGATGCCATGGCCCGCATGGCCCAGGATTTCTCCATGCGCTATCTGCTCGTCGATGGCCAGGGAAACTTCGGGTCCGTCGATGGTGATCCGCCCGCCGCCATGCGCTACACCGAGGCCCGCCTCAGCCGTCCCGCCATGGAGCTGCTCGGTGACCTCGAGAAAAATACCGTCCAGTTCAACGACAACTACGACGGCACCACGCAGGAACCGTCTGTCCTTCCAGCCTCTGTTCCCAATCTGATCCTCAACGGCGCCACCGGCATCGCCGTCGGTATGGCCACCAACATTCCGCCGCACAATTTTGCCGAGATCATCGATGCCACCTCGCTCATGATCGATCGCATCACCGCCTCTCGCGGCGCATCCCGCCGCCTGCAGGAGGGCGTCATCCCCGAGGCCGACGTCGACGTCGACGAACTCATGCAGTTCGTCAAAGGCCCGGACTTCCCCACAGGCGGCATCGTCTTCCGCTACGACTCACGCGTCGAAGGCGGCGACGCCATCCGCACCGCCTACGCCACCGGCCGCGGCAAACTCATCGTTCAGGCCAAGGCGCATTTCGAAGAAGGCACCCGCGGCCGCACGCACATCATCGTCAGCGAACTGCCCTACGCCGTCAACAAAAGTGCGCTCATCGAGCGCATCGCCGAACTCGTTCAAAACGAAAAAATCGTCGGCATCACCGATATTCATGACGAGTCGGACCGCCGCGGCATGCGCGTCGTCATCGACATCAATAAGAACGACGACCCGCGCAAAGTCCTCGCCGCTCTCTACAAATACACCAACATGCGCACCTCGTTCGGCATCATCATGCTGGCGCTGGTGAATGGCGAACCTCGCATCCTTTCGCTCAAACGCATGCTGCAGGTGTTCATCGAACACCGCCTCACGGTCGTCCGCCGCCGCAGCGAGTTCGACCTGGAGCGCGCTCACGAACGTGCTCATATTCTGGAAGGCCTCGTCAAGGCGCTCGATTCCATCGACGTCATCATCAAGCTCATTCGCACCAGCCGCGATTCCGATGCCGCACGCCGTGGCCTGATCGACAAACTCAGCTTCTCCGAGGTCCAGGCGCATGCCATTCTCGAAATGCCGCTGCGACGACTCACACAGCTCGACCGGCACAAGCTCGAAGAGGAGCTCGCCGAAAAGCGCAAGCTCATCAAGTTCTTCGAGGACCTGCTCAAACATCCGATCAAAATTCTCAGCACGATCAAGAACGAACTGGCCGAGTTGCGCGGACGCTTCGGGGACGCGCGCCGCACCGCGATCGTCTTCAACGAGTCCGAAGCCAAAGCTGCACCCCCCGCTCCTCCGCCGCCCGGCAAAAAGGGTGAGAAATCAGCCCCACCTGCCCCGTCGGCCAAGCCAGCCAGGCGCACCACCGCCGCTGAAGATTTCCCGCTCACCTTCCACGAGCTGCTCCCCACGGAAAAAATCTTCGTCGTCGTCGGCCGCAACGGCCGCATCGGCCGCCTCCCCTCCGCCCCGCGCCCAACCGCCGGAGCCGAGGTCGCGCCGATCGCCGTCGTCTCCTGCACCACGCGCGATCTCGTCTATGTCATCGGCTCGTCCGGCAAAGGCATCGTGCTGCAGGCCGGCAACCTTCCCCAGGAAGACGTCACAGCCGGCGCAGGCGCGCAGCTGCACGTCATCTCCGGCCTCGCTGAAGGCGACGAACCCGTCGGCGCCTTCGCCGTCGACGCCACGAAACCCGCTCCGCCCGAGGCCGATGGCCCGTTTCTCGTCTGCGTCACAGCCAGCGGCATGATCAAGCGCAGCCCCATCGCAACACTGCCTCGCGCTCCGGGCCAGACGTTCACCGCCCAAATCGTCGGCGACGATTCCTGCGCCGTCGCTCGCCTCTCGCGCGGCGCTGAAGACATCCTCGTCTTCACGCAGCTCGGCATGGTGATCCGCTTTGCTCAGG
The DNA here is from genome assembly GCA_964201495.1 of Chloroflexota bacterium. Classification (GTDB taxonomy): domain Bacteria; phylum Chloroflexota; class Anaerolineae; order J036; family Brachytrichaceae; genus CANJQH01. The sequence goes on from CAXNFZ010000115.1 coordinate 2,659, forward strand.
ATTCAGTCCGCCCGATGGGCCTCGCTTCCGCCGGCGTCGTCGGCATCAAACTCGAAAAGAAGGACGTCGTCCTCGCCATGGACCTGATCGACCAGGCAGCCAGGGATTTCGCCGTCATCATCGGCTCCACCGATGGGCGCGCCAAACGCACCGCATTCAAGGAATTCCCCGTCCAGGGCCGCGGCGGCAAGGGCGTCCAATCCACCAAACTCCATACCAGCGCCACCGTCGCTGACGCCCTCATCGCCGCCCCGGAAGACAATCTTGTTTACGTCACCAGCAAAGGCTCCGTCAAATCTCTCAAAGCGAAAAATCTCACGCTGCGCGGCCGCGCAGCCGAAGGCGATGAGGCCATCGCACTCTCGTCGCGCGAACGGCTGATTCGCATCGTGCGCGTCGAAGGCTAGGAAAACGACGACGGACGGCAGACGAAGGACGACAGTCACCCTGTCATCCCTCGTCTGCCGTCCGCCGTCTGCCGTCCGCCGTCTGCCGTCCGCCGCTAGTTCGTCGCGAACAGCATGCCCTCTGCACCCGTCGGCGGCGCTTCGATCCCCGGAACTTCCTCCGGCGTCTCGAACACCAGCTTGCCGTCGACCAGACTGATGCGGATCACGCTGTCCGGCTTGAAACGACCACTCAGCAGGCCGTCCGAGAGAATATCCTCAACTTCGTTCTGGATCACGCGGCGCAACGGACGCGCACCGTAGTCCGGATCGTAGCCCTTCTCTCCAATCCACGCCTTCGCTTCTTCGCTGACTTCCAGCGTCAGCGTGTGTTCGCCCAGGCGCTTCTGCACCTTGTTCAACTCGAGCGTCACGATCTGCCCGATCTGCTCCTTCGTCAGCGTGCGGAACACGATCGTCGCATCGACGCGATTCAAGAACTCCGGCCGGAACACGCGCTTCAGCTGTTCGAGCAGCTTCTGCTTGACCTCGCTGAACTGCTGCTCGGCTTCCTTGATCTCATCCTTCTTCACCGAGAAGCCCAGCTTCGATTCGCGCTTGATCATCTCCGCACCGACGTTGCTCGTCATGATGATGCAGGTGTTCCGGAAGTCGACCTTGCGGCCGCGGGCATCGCTCAAGCGACCCTCTTCCATGATCTGCAGCAGCATATTGAACACTTCCGGATGCGCCTTCTCGATCTCGTCGAACACCACGATGGTGTACGGTCGGCGGCGAACCGCTTCCGTCAGCTGGCCTGCGTCTTCGTAGCCGACATACCCGGGAGGTGCTCCCACCAGACGCGCAACGGTGTGGCGCTCCATGAATTCGCTCATGTCCAGCGTCAGCAGCGCATCTTCGCTGCCGAACATCTGCTCAGCCAGCGTCTTCGTCAGCTCGGTCTTGCCTACGCCCGTCGGTCCCAGGAAGATGAACGAGCCCAGCGGCCGCTTCGGGTCCTTCAAGCCGACGCGCGCGCGGCGCATTGCCTTCGCAATCGCCATCACAGCTTCGTCCTGCCCAATGATCCGCTTATGCATCTCTTCCTCGAGGTGCGTCAGCTTCTCCTGCTCCGTCGCTGCGATGCGCCGAACCGGGATGCCAGTCCACATCGCTACCACTTCAGCGATGTCGTCCGGATTCACTTCCGGCCCTTCCGCCTTGTGGTCGAAGTTGGTGCGCAGTGCATCGATCTGCTCCTGCAGCGCCGCTTCTTTTTCACGCAGCTCGGTCACCTCGTCATAGCGGCCCTGGTCTGTCGCTGCCTGGCGCTGCTTTTCGATTTCCCGCAGCTCGCGGAATGCCTTCTGCAGGTTGATCGACTGCGGCGACTTATACATGCGCACGCGCGACGCCGATTCGTCGATCAGGTCGATCGCCTTATCCGGCAGGAACCGATCCGGCACGTAGCGCGACGAGAACTGCACGGCTGCCTTCACCGCATCTTCGCTGATGCGCAGCTTGTGATGTGCCTCGTACGCACCCTTGATGCCGGCAAGGATCTCGATCGCCATCTCCGGAGACGGCTCATCGACATAGACCGGCTGGAAACGCCGCTCCAGCGCCGCATCACTCTCGATATGCTTGCGATATTCGTTCAGCGTGGTCGCACCGATACACTGAAATTCGCCGCGCGCCAGCGCCGGTTTCAGAATATTCGCCGCATCCACACTGCTGCCCGCTGCGCCTGCGCCAACAAGCATGTGCACTTCATCGATGAACAAAATCGTGTCGCTGCTCTTGACTTCATCGATCACGCGCTTCAGACGCTCTTCGAACTGGCCGCGATACATCGTACCCGCCACCAGCGAACCCACGTCGAGCTGCATCACTCGCTTGCCCAACAACGGCTCCGGAGTCTGCCCAGCCACAATACGCTGTGCCAGCCCCTCGATGATCGCCGTCTTGCCCACACCGGGTTCACCGATGAGGCACGGGTTGTTCTTCGTGCGACGCGCCAGCACCTGGATCACGCGCTCGATCTCCGTCTCGCGCCCAATCACCGGGTCGAGCTTGCCACTTTCTGCAAGCGCCGTCAGGTCGGTCGCCAGCTGATCGAGCGACGGCGTCTTGGCGCGCTCTTTCTTGGACGACGTCGATGCCGGGCCAGCTGTGGCCGCCGATTTCTCAGGCGTTTTGCCACCCGCCGGCGTGCCGCCAGTCTCACTCTGCTGCTCTTCCTGCACCGCGCGCAGGGTCTCGCGCCGGATGCGCTCCGGCGTCAGGCCCAGCTGGCGCAATACATCGATCGCAACCCCGTCGCCCTGCCGGATCAAACCCAGCAACAGATGCTCTGTGCTGATGAATGCCGCGCCCAGCTTGCGCGCTTCATCCACCGCAAATTCGATTACCTGCTTCGTGCGCGGAGTCAGGTCAATTCGTCGCTCGGAGCCTGACCGACGTCCCACGCCCGTCATCCGCTCGACCATTTCAGCTACACGCTCCGGTTTCGCTCCCAGCTCGCGCAACACACGCCCTGCGACGCCGTTCTCTTCCTTCACCAGCCCGAGCAGCAAGTGCTCCGTGCCGATGTAGTTGTGCGACAGCCGCTCCGCTTCTTCCTGCGCAATCGCGAGCACTCTGCGTGCGCGCTGCGTGAACCGCTGTAGTTTGTCTCCGTTTGCCACAAATCCACCTCTTTGAATCCGGGCATTGTCGCCCGGCGCCATTAGAGCCGCGTTATAACGCAGTATCCCACGCACGACTCCCATAAGACACATCCTGAATCAGGGACGAATTGCTCCTCAATGGCAGTCTCTTATTCCAAATACGCCCGCGCGAAGATGTCTGCTGTCTGCCGCTGAAGCATTTGACCTTACACAACGCCGCGGAACACGCAACAGAAACACTTTTCTCTTTGCGTTCTTCCTTCCCGACCCGACTTTGCGTGCCCGACCCGACTTTGCGCGCCCGACCCGACTTTGCGCGCCCGACCCGACTTTGCGTGAGACAAATCTGCCGTCAAAACCTGCCCCTGGCTGCGGATGCGCCTCTCACACCGTTGCGTGCGAAACCGCACCCCTATTGTCACGCCCTAGCATGAGAGTTCTCGAACCAGGCGGCCGAATCAGATCCGCCGCCCACACTACAAAAAAAACGGGTGCACCGAAGTGCACCCGCCGTTCACGCCAACTTAGTCTCTTCGAGCAGTTTTCCTACTCGTCGATGTCTTCAGACTCAGGCAGGTCACCCTGCCAGTCGCTGTCGGCATATTTCGGATCGTTTACGCGGCGCAGGCTCAGCGCGATGCGACGCGCATCCGCGTCCACTCGCAGCACGCGCAACGTCAATTCCTGTCCTTCCTTCACCACCTCACGCGGGTTGGTGATCTGGCGGTCTGCCAGTTCGGAAAGCGGAATCAGACCTTCGATCGCTTCATCGTCCTTCAAGCGCGCGAACACGCCGTGCTTGTTGTGGACTTTGATGACCTCAGCCTCGACCAGCTGGCCGGCGCGATACTTCTTATCGATGCGCGACCACGGATCCGACTGCAGCGCCTTCAGGCTCAAAGCGATTCGGCCGGCATCCTTTTCGATGCTCAACACCTTCACCTTCACCTTCTGGCCTTCCTTCAGCAGTTCACTCGGGTGCTTGATGCGCGTGTGCGAAAGCTCCGACAAGTGAATCATGCCGTCGGCGCCGCCAAGATCGACGAACGCGCCGAATTCCTTGACGCTGCTGACGATGCCTTCCAGCACCTGTCCCGGCTCGATCGACGCGAGCAGCTTGTCTTTCAGCTGCGTGCGCGCTTCCTTCGCAGCCGCGCGTTCACTCAGAATCAGGCGGTTGCGATCACGGTCGATCTCCACCACCTTGATGAGCGCCTTCTGGCCCACCAATTTCTGAAAGCGCTGCTCCGGCGGAAGCGCCTCTTCGCCCAGCATGCGCTGGTGCGAAAGACTCAACTGCGATGCCGGCACGAAGCCGCGCAGTCGTCCCACCTTAATGATCACACCGCCCTTGTTGAACCCGGCAATCATCGTCTCAAGCGCTTCCTGTTTCTGGAAGAGCTCTTCGGCGTAACGCCAGTCCTTCTCGGCGATGGCCTTGTTCAGCGACAACACGATGTTGCCGTTCTGATCTTCAGGCTGAACGACGTAGGCATACACCTCGTCCCCAACCTTCAAGGCCGAGCGCACATCTTTTGGAAGTGCCTCGATGTCCTTTCCGTATACGATGCCCTCCGATTTGGCACCCAATTCGATCAGGATCTCGCGTTCGGCGATCGAAATAATTCGACCTGCCACGAGTTGATCACGTTCAAAGTTGCTTACCGAACTCTGTGACAGATGATCGGCGAGCATTGCGGAAAAATCTTCCCCCATTTCGGCGCTGGAGGGCGTCCCCTTGGTCTCCATACTTAGCGGTGCTGTTCCTTCGGCGTAAAGATAAGCAGAATTATACACAGATCAGAAACGGGCATCACGATCTCGCTGTAATCTACAATCTCCGGCCGATGATCCGGCCCACGCATTCCACCCCCGTCCGCACCGTCGATCCTGCACATCCCTCCCCGACGGTCATCAATGAAGCCGCCGCCATCATTCGCCGCGGCGGCCTCGTCGCATTCCCCACGGAAACGGTCTACGGCCTCGGCGCCGACGCGCTCGATCCCCGCGCCGCCGCCCGCATCTTCGAAGCCAAACAGCGCGCGCTCAACGATCCACTCATCGTTCACGTCGCCACACCCCGGCTCGACGCACTCGTCGACCTGCGCGAGCTCGACGCTGCACAGCGCCAGCTGCTCGCTTCGCTCACCGCCGCGTTCTGGCCCGGACCGCTCACGCTCGTCCTGCCCAAACTGCCGCACGTCCCCGCCGTCGTCTCCGCCGGCCTCGATTCCGTCGCCGTCCGTATGCCCGATCACGCCGTCGCACTCGCGCTCATCACCGCCGCCGACACCCCCATCGCCGCCCCCAGCGCCAATCTGTTCGGCCACGTCAGCCCCACCACCGCCGCGCACGTGCTCGCCGACCTCGACGGCCGCATCGACCTCGTCCTCGACGGCGGCCCGACCCGCATCGGCGTCGAGTCCACCGTCCTCAGCCTCCTGCACCCTGTCCCGCGCATCCTGCGCCCCGGCGGCGTCACCCGCGAAATGCTGCTCGCCGCCGGCATCCACGCCGAATTCGCCTCACGCGCCGCTGACCGTACCGATACCGATGCCGATGCCGATGCACAACTCGCTCCGGGCATGCTCACGTCGCACTACGCCCCGCGCGCCGCGCTCGAGATTCTTCCCGATCTGCCTACGCTTCGCACCCGCCACGCCGAACTCACTTCGCACGGCCGTCGCGCCGGCGCGCTGCTCTCTTCCGCTCAACTCGCACTCTGCCCAGACCTGCACCCGCAGTTCGATCTCGGCGCCTCACTCGCCGACACCGCCCGCTCGCTCTACGCCGGCCTGCGCGCCCTCGACGACGCCGCCGTCGATGTCATCCTCGTCACACGCATCTCACCCGGCGGCCTCGGCGATGCTCTCGCAGATCGGCTCGGACGAGCGGCGGGGGGAGAGGGGAGAGGGGAGAGGGAATAGGAATCAGGGATCAGGGATCAGGGATCAGGGATCAGGGATCAGGGATCAGGGATCAGGGATCAGGGATCAG